>JBCCDA010000001.1:0-161107 GCA_039033215.1 Pseudomonadota bacterium
GATCGCGAAGGAGCTGGAGATCCCGGTGATCGCGCTGTCGCAGCTCAGCCGGAAAGTCGAGGACAGGGAGGACAAACGTCCACAGCTCTCGGACCTGCGCGAATCTGGCTCTATCGAGCAGGACGCCGACGTGGTCATGTTTGTCTACCGCGAGAGCTACTACCACGACCGCATGAAACCACCTGAGGACGATGACAAGTTTCCAGACTGGCAGGCCAAGGCCGAGAAACTGCACGGGCGCGCAGAGGTCATCATCGGCAAGCAGCGCCACGGGCCAATCGGCACGGTCGATCTGCATTTCGAGGACAGCTTCACCAAGTTCTCGGACCCCGTGCGTGATCGCATGGGTTACCAGCCCGGGCCGCCCGTCGACGCGGACGCATTCTAGGGGTTGAGGGCCGGATGACGACGCTCACGGCCCGTCTGACGGTCAATGAGGCGGCACTCGCCCGGAACTGGCGGGCGCTGGATGCACTGAGCGCGCCCGATTGCGAGACGGCCGCGGTCGTGAAGGGCGACGGCTATGGCTGTGGTCTGACGCGTGTCGGTCAGTGTTTGGCCAGCGCAGGTGTGCGCAGTTTCTTTGTGGCGTTGCCGGAAGAAGGTGTGTCACTGCGGGCTGCGTTGGGACCCGATCCGGCGATCTACATCCTCGGGGGCTATGGTCGCGATCTTGCCGACCAGTATCGCGCGTCGTCGATGCGCCCCGTGCTCAACTCGGCGGACCAGTTCCAGACCTGGTTCACTGATATTGGCGGGCCATGTGCCCTTCAGCTGGACACGGGGATGAACCGCTTGGGGATGGAGGCAGATGAGGCCACGGCACTGGGTGATTTGCCCGACGCCGTCGAACTGGTGATGAGCCACATGGGCTGTGCGGATGACCCGCCTCATCCGATGAACAAGGCCCAGTTGACCGAGTTCCGGCGTCTGACGGAGTCCCTGCACCAGCGTTTGTCGCTGTCCGCGACAGCGGGCACCCTGTTGAGCGCCGACTATCACTTCGACATGGTGCGCCCGGGGATCGGGTTGTACGGGGGCTGGCCCTATGCGGAGGCGGAGCGGGTCGTGACGGTCGAGGTACCGATCATCCAGATCCGCGATCTCGCCCCCGGCGAAAGCGTCGGCTACGCCGCCACGTGGACCGCCACCCGTCCCAGCCGGATCGCAACGATCTCGGCGGGCTATGCGGATGGCCTCATCCGGGCACTGTCGGGCGGAGCGCAAGCCTTCATCGACGGGCAGCCCGTGCCGTTCGCGGGCCGTGTGTCGATGGACCTCATCACGCTCGACGTCACCGATTGTCCGTGTGTGCCGGGCGACATGGTCGAGCTTCTCGGCCCCAACCAGTCCATCGACGACCTTGCCGCCGCAGCCGGGACAATTGGTCACGAGATTCTGACTTCCCTTGGACGCCGCTACGCACGGCACTAGCTCCTTCGAAATCGAGTGCAGGAGGTTTGTTTGGTGCTGTTTTGCCGGTTGACTGTGCCGATCTGTGCCCTGGGCTTGCTCGTGGGATGTGCCGAACCGTCGGCCGGATTGAACTGGTACGCAGTCACGGAAGCGCATCTGCAACAGGGCCATTTGCGCACCGACCGCGCGGTCGACGAAGGGCTGCCGCTTGTCGAGACAACTATCGCGAACTTCGAGCGTATCGCCTTCGATGTGGAAGCCGATCCGTTCTCCACAGGTACCGACCAATCCGTCGGCACCTCGCGCATCTTGCGCCGTTGGGAACGGCCGGTTGTCTATCACGTTGTAGAACTCGATCGAAGCGAGACATCGTTCAAGCGCAGCGTCGCCGAATACATGGATCGTATTAGGGAACTCACGGGTCATCCGATCACTTTGGGAAAGCCAACGAGGGACCGCACTCCCGATGATCCATCAAGCAACCTCTTGATCGTGTATGGTCCCGACGAGCTCTTCAGGTTTCTGTCGGACATAGGCAACTTGATCGAAGGTGACGAAACTCGGCAAGGCAGTTCGCTTCGGGACGGGCTTTCCAAGAAGATCGGCGCGTGGCGTACGGCCCCTTCGCCCTGTGCTGGAACGCTCTGGCACGTTGAGAACGAGCGCAAGGAGTTCAATGTTGGCGAGATCCTTGCGGCGTTTGTGTTCGTTCGATCTGAAATCCCGGAGCTCCTAAGGGATGTCTGCGTCGAGGAAGAGATCGCGCAACTGATGGGCCTGATGAACGACCATCCGAAAGCAAGACCATCGATCTTCAACGACGATCAGGAGTTTGCGCTGCTGACCGACTATGATGGCATGCTCTTGCGCATTCTATACGACGACCGCCTCAGCCCCGGGATGGGACCGGAAGAAGCGATGCCTATCGTGCGGCGTATCGCCGAGGAGCTGGCAAGCGGTTCGTGAGGTCACTTGGCAGGGAACCCGACCGCCGATATACCCGACCAGCAAATCCCTTGGGGGTCCTTCTTGGCCATTCTTTCGCAGGTGCAAATCTTCTTGGCAGCCATTGGCGCGGCGGTGCTGGGGCTCTGCCAGGCGTCGGGATCGGTGGTGCTCTTCGCGGTATCGGGTGTGACACACGTGTTCACGCCACCATGGTACTTCACCGAGTTCGGACGTCAGGTTCTGCGCATCGGCTATTTCTCGTTGCCGGTCGTGGGTCTGACAGCCCTGTTCACGGGGGGCGCGCTGGCGTTGCAGGTCTATTCTGGCGGAAGCCGCTTCAACGCCGAGGCTGTTGTGCCCAACATCGTGGCTATCGCCATGGTGCGGGAACTGGGACCCGTTCTTGGTGGGTTGATGGTGGCGGGCAGGGTCTCGGCGTCGATTGCTGCCGAGCTTGGAACCATGCGCGTCACCGAACAGATCGACGCACTGACGACGCTTTCGACCAACCCGATCAAGTACCTCGTCGCACCCCGGTTGCTCGCCGCGACCATCGTGATGCCCATACTGGCCTTCGTCGGCGACATTATCGGCATTCTCGGAGGTTTCCTGGTGGGCGTCGCGCGGCTGGACTTCGCGCCGGGCACGTATCTGAATGCGACCTGGGACTTCCTGACGGTTGGTGACGTTGTCTCTGGCCTGATCAAGGCCGCGGTGTTCGGCTTCATCATCGCGCTGATGGGCTGCTACCAGGGCTATCATTCGGGCCGCGGCGCCCAGGGCGTGGGACGCGCCACCACCAACGCGGTTGTCACGGCATCGATCCTGATCCTGGCATCGAACTACGTCCTGACAGAAGCCCTGTTCAGCACATGACGCCAAAGATCGAGATGACGGGTGTCGTGAAGTCTTTCGGCGCAAACCACGTGCTGCGGGGCCTCGACCTTGCGGTGGGTGCGGGTCAGTCCACCGTGATCATCGGCGGCTCGGGCACTGGCAAGTCGGTCGCCCTGAAGTGCGTCCTGGGCATCATTTCTCCGGATGGGGGTGCGATCCGCGTCGATGGTGACGATGTGGCACGCAAGCGGGGGCGCGAGCGCGAGCGCCTGCTCGACAAGTTTGGGATGCTGTTTCAGGGGGGCGCGCTTTTTGACAGCTTGCCCGTCTGGCAGAACGTTGCTTTTCGCCTGCTGCAGCGGCCCTCAAAGCGTGAGAACGCGCGCGAGGTCGCCATCGAGAAGCTGCGCCGCGTGGGTCTGACGCCGGAGACAGCGGATCTGTTTCCCGCCGAGCTGTCGGGCGGCATGCAAAAGCGCGTTGGGCTTGCTCGCGCCATTGCCGCCGAGCCCGAGATCATCTTCTTCGATGAACCGACCACCGGTCTCGATCCCATCATGGCCGATGTGATCAACGACCTCATCCGCGAGATCGTCGTCGAGATGGGAGCGACCGCTCTCACCATCACCCACGATATGACCAGCGTGCGCAAGATCGCGGACAGGGTCGCCATGCTGCATGATGGTGTGATTCAGTGGGAGGGACCTGTCACCGACATCGATACGACCGAGAATGCGTATGTCCACCAGTTCGTGAACGGACTTCCGGAGGGCCCGATCGCCGCTATTCGCTGAGCATTTTTGTTCGCACCGGAGCCGCGATTAACGAACGTGTAACATCTGTTACTGCACCATCGTGTCACCGGCAGCAAACTGCCCGCTGACACGATAAAACGGGTACGTAAGAGATGTCCGGAACAAGACAGGAAACCGCGGCCTGGCCAGATCCCGAGAGCACGGATCAGGGCTCGAACAGGCTCGTAGTGCACCAAAGGCAGCGCCAGTTGGATCAGTCCCAGGATCAACTTGGCCCAAAGTTTGCCGAACCGCTGGCCTTCTATTTCCACGACGTGGACCGCTGAGGATCGCGGCTGTGGACATGCGCCGACGCCACCCATAACTGTTGCTGATCCTTGCGAGGACCGGCGCATGGCCCTGTTGCGGACCACCAACCTTCTGCTCTTGATGCTCTACCCCGCCGCGTGGCTGGCCCCTCTGGCCGAGGCTGGGGTTGTCTCTTGGTGGTCCGGTGAGGACATCACCATCGCCCGAGGTGTCTGGGATCTGTGGGCGGTCGACCGGGCACTCTCGATCCTGGTCGCGCTTTTCGCTGTTGTCATCCCCTACGCCAAGACGCTGATGCTGTCCGCGGTGCATTTCGGTTGGTTGGGCGCATCCGCGATCCCGATCATCGAGAGGATCGGCAAGCTCTCGATGGCCGATGTCTTTCTCGTTGCGCTCTACATCGTGATCGTCAAGGGCGTAGGCTTCGGACATGTCGAGACTGCGTGGGGGCTCTGGCTGTTCACCGGCTGTGTGCTCACGTCGATTTGGGTCGCCTGGGCGACCCGGGGCCGCCTGCGTGCCCACGAGCTCCCCTGAAACCCATCCCGTCAGGCCACCCCCGCGCTGACAGCCATGCACCGAAAACGGGCGCGCATTGTCGGGATTTGCGCTAAGCCACCGCGAACCGGCAGCGCGACGCGGAGGCGAGATGGATTCGGTGATTTTCGTCGTTGGCCTGTTCTCGGGCATCGGCGTGTTCCTCTCGACCATGTACGCGCTCAGTCGGGTCGTCACGTTCGAGGCGAAGGGCAAGATGGCCAACGCCGCCGTCTTTGCTTCGATCATGGCGATCATGACCGCGCTCTTCTTCTTTCAGTCCGTGCCAATGGCCCGCGTACTGGCGGTTCCGGCACTTCTGGCCGGGCTCTGGTCCGTCTGGACCGAGGAGCGATGGTTCAAGATCTTCCCGATTCTCGTGATCCTCTTTGCGACGGTCGTCCTTCTCGGGTATGTGGCCGCGTATCCGACCTGACCCTGCCGGGAGAGCATGGCCAAACTGACCAGCGAATACGTCTGCCGCGAATGTGGTGCCGCCCAGCGCAAGTGGTCGGGTCAGTGCCCGGCATGCGGGGCGTGGGACACGATGGAGGAATCGGCCGGGCTGTCCGCCGCCGGCCCTGCCGCAAAGACCCTGGGCACGGCACGCGGTCGCGCGGTCGTGCTGACCGATCTGGCCAGCCAGGAGCCTCCGCCGCCGCGCGGCGCGTCAGGCATTGGGGAGCTGGACCGCGTCCTGGGCGGCGGCCTTGTGCCGGGTTCGGCCATCCTTGTCGGGGGCGACCCCGGGATCGGCAAGTCGACCCTGCTGTTGCAGGCCGTGGCGGCTTTCGCACGGAACGGCGCCAAGGCCGTCTATGTGTCAGGCGAGGAAGCCTCGGCCCAGATCCGCATGCGCGCCGCCCGCCTGGGCCTGAGCGACGCCCCTGTGAAACTGGCCGCCGAGACGAACCTTCGCGATATTCTGACGACGCTGGAGGCCGAGAAACCCCACCTTGTGATCATCGACTCGATCCAGACCATGTGGGTTGATCATGTGGAATCTGCCCCCGGATCCGTCGCCCAGGTTCGTGCCTCGGCGCATGAGCTTGTGAACTTCGCCAAACGGCGGGGCATCGCCGTGGTGCTGGTCGGGCATGTGACAAAGGACGGCCAGATCGCCGGTCCCCGGGTTGTCGAGCACATGGTCGACACCGTGCTCTACTTCGAAGGCGAGCGCTCTCACCAGTTCCGCATCCTGCGCGCGGTCAAGAACCGCTTCGGCCCGGCGGACGAGATCGGGGTCTTCGAGATGACCGGCGGCGGATTGTCCGAAGTCTCGAACCCCTCGGCCCTTTTTTTGGGCGAACGCGGGGAAAATACGAGCGGATCCGCCGTCTTCGCCGGGTTGGAGGGGACGCGGCCGCTCCTGGTCGAGTTCCAGGCGCTTGTCGCGCCATCATCCCTGGGAACACCCCGACGTGCCGTGATCGGCTGGGACCAGAGCAGGCTCTCTATGGTGCTGGCAGTGCTCGAGGCCCGCTGCCGCGTCTCCTTCGCGGGCCATGACGTCTACCTGAACGTGGCGGGCGGCTTGCGCGTCAGCGAACCCGCCGCTGATCTGGCCGCGGCGGCGGCGCTGGTATCCGCGCTCAGCGGTGAGGCGATCCCGGCGGAGACGGTACTTTTTGGCGAGGTGTCGCTCTCGGGCGGCTTGCGCCCCGTCCCACAACCCGATCAACGCCTCAAGGAAGCCCAAAAGCTGGGATTTACCCGGGCGATCGTGCCATCACCTATGAAGCCGCCGAGCGAATCGGATATGGCTGTGCGCCAAGCGGCAGCCCTTGCCGAAATCGTCGGAGAGTTGACCGGCCAGTGAGTCCGGTGCCGAGGGGGAAGTAATGAGTTTTACCTATGTCGATGCGGGCGTCGCGGTGGTCGTCTTCCTTTCCGCTGTGCTGGCGTGGAACCGGGGTTTCACGCGCGAGGCCTTCGCGATCGGCGGTTGGATCCTGGCCACCCTGGCGGCCTTCTTCTTTGCCCCCAAGCTCGAGCCTTTGATGCGGGAACTGCCGGTGGTTGGTCCGCAACTGGCAAAATCCTGCGTGATCTCGATGATCGCGGCCTTTGCCGTAATCGTGGCATTGTCGCTTCTGGTGCTGGCGGTTTTCACGCCCATCTTCGCCTCTGCGGTGCTGGAATCTGCGCTGGGTCCTGTCGACCGCGCGCTCGGGCTCCTGTTCGGTGTGGCCCGGGGCGTGCTGCTGCTGGCCGTCGCCTATCTCATATACAGCAGCCTATCGGGTGACGAGATCATCCCGGCGCTTGAGCAGGCCGCGACGAAGCCGATGTTCGACGAGGCAGCGGCCCTGCTGGCGCAGTACAAGCCCGAGCAGATGCCGGATTGGTTCTCGGGACGGATCGATGCGCTGATGGCCCCGTGCCAGGAGGTTCCGGCAGGCGACGCAGCAACCCCACCCGCCGCGCAGAACTGAGCGTCGCCGCAGTCCGGCGTCAGCGACCGGACTTTTCCCAAAGCAGCGTTCGGCTCTTCCAGACTGCCAGCAGATATCTGTCGGCGACTGAGTTGTAGAGCGCATAGACCGTTTCCTCCGCGAGATCACCGCGGCGGTGGTCCACACTTCGCCGTGTCGCGTTGCGCAGGCGCCATTGGTAGATGTCGGGATTGGCACGCAGCGGATGGAACCGTGACTGCCGCTGCCATGCCAGATGATATTCCGACGCGCGCTTGCGGTAGACAAGATATCCCGGCCCACGACCGAAGCGGCCGAACTCCATCGCGAGCGGTTCGTCCTGCGTCAGAAAGTTGCTGTCGGGCGCCCGGTCTCCGGCATTCGCGTCCTCGAGAAGGCGCGAGAAGCGAACCTGTGCGCTACCCTGCGAGCGATTGTCCCCACTCCGCGAGATCCAGCCCCAGGTGATGCCTGCGAGACGCGCATCCTTACCGTCATGGCGGAACTGCGCGACCATTTCGGCGTTGGCCAGGCGGTAATAGACCCCTGATTTCAGCTTCTGGGGCGTCTGCCCGGTCTCACGATAGATGAACCATTGTTTTAGCGGGTTTTCCGCCGCGTCTGCCGGCAGGGCGGACAGGGCCAGCGCCATACCCCCGATCTGAAGGCATGCGTTTCGTCGTGTCACAGTCATTGGATTTCCCCCGTCTCCGTCGCAGCTCTCCCCAGAGCCGAACCCAAAGTGTAGCACACACGCGCCAATACCCATCATCCGGTGGAACCCGTTTGTCACACCTATTTTCTTGACGGATTGGTGACACGCGTCGGGTGACCTATGTCCCTGCACGGGGTATAGTCCGCCCCGACTCGCGGGACAGGTGGAGCCGACATGCAGGACCCTGAAACCGGCTTTTGGCCGGCGGACCCCTTCGACGACGACAAGCTCAAGGAAGAATGCGGCGTGTTCGGTGTCTACGGCATCGAAGATGCGGCTAAATTCGTGGCGCTTGGGCTTCATGCGCTCCAGCACCGGGGACAGGAGGCGGCCGGGATCGTGTCCTATGGTGCCCGAGCCGAGGGCGTCGACAGCTCCGAGGAAGGCGACGAGACCTCGACGGACTTCAACGTCATCCGACGAATCGGGCATGTCCGCGACAACTTCACGAAACCCTCGGTCATGGCGCTGCTGCCGGGGCATGTCTCGATGGGCCACACACGCTACTCGACGGCCGGGAGCAAGGGGCAGACGGCGTTGCGTGACGTGCAACCGCTCTATGCCGAGTTCTCGATGGGCGGCTGCGCGGTGGCCCACAACGGCAACCTGACCAATGCGAACGTACTTCGCAGGCAACTGCAGGAACGTGGCTCGATCTTCCAGTCTTCCTCGGACACCGAGTGCATCGTTCATCTGATGGCCCGATCCATCCAGAAGAACATCCCCGAGCGCATGAAGGATGCTCTGCGCATGGTCGAGGGGGCGTTCTCCGTGATTGCAATGACGCGGACCAAGCTGATCGGTGTCCGTGACCCGATGGGCGTGCGCCCGCTGATGCTAGGGCGTCTCGGCGGCGGCTGGATCCTGTCGTCCGAGACCTGCGCGCTGGATATCATCGGGGCCGAGTTTGTCCGCGAGATCGAGCCGGGCGAGATGGTCATCATCAATCAGGGCGGTGTGCAATCCTCGCGTCCCTTCGACGAAGCTGAAAGCCGGTTCTGCGTCTTTGAATACGTCTACTTCTCGCGCCCCGACAGCGTGATCGGTGGCCTCAGCGTCTACGAGGCGCGCCGTCGCATCGGCGAGGAACTGGCCCGCGAAGCGCCGGTGGAGGCTGATATCGTGTGCCCGGTCCCCGATTCCGGCACCCCGGCCGCCATCGGCTACGCCCAGGCTTCGGGTATTCCGTATGCCATGGGGATTGTCCGCAACGCCTATGTCGGGCGCACGTTCATCGAGCCCAGCCAGCATATCCGCGACATGGGCGTGCGGCTGAAGCTGAACGTGAACCGCGCGATCGTCGAGGGAAAACGCGTGATCCTGGTCGACGACAGCGTGGTACGCGGCACCACTTCGATGAAGATCAAGGAGATGATCCTCGAGGCCGGTGCGAAGGAGGTTCACTTCCGCATCGCGAGTCCCCCGACCAAATGGTCGTGCTTCTATGGCGTTGATACGCCCGAGCGGGAGAAGCTGCTCGCCGCCCGCATGACCCAGGATCAAATGCGCGATCATCTGGGTGTCGATTCGTTGCGGTTCATCTCGCTCGATGGCCTCTACCGCGCGTGCGGGTTCCCAGCTGGTCGTAACACCGCGAGACCGCAGTTCTGCGATGCCTGTTTCTCGGGCGACTATCCGATCGCTCCGTCAGACGCCCAGGCCCGCGGTGAGCTTGAAGCCGTCAACGCCTGAGCACTGGCCTTCGCGGTATTGGACCGCTATCCGAACGCCATGATCGATTTCACAGACAAAGTAGCGCTGGTAACCGGTGCGTCGCGGGGTCTCGGCTATGCGTTGGCCCGCGAGATGGGTGGGCGCGGCTGCCACGTGATCGCCGTTGGGCGGACCGTTGGCGGGTTGGAAGAACTGGACGATGCCATCCAGTCCGCGGGCGGGCAGGCGACCCTGGTGCCGCTCGATATCACGGATGACCCAGCGCTCGAGAGGCTGGGCGCTGCCATCTTCGAACGCTGGGGCAGGGTGGACTTTTGGGTGCACACGGCAGTCCACACGCTGGGACAGTCCCCTGTCGAGCACGTTCAGGCGAAGGAGTTCGACCGGGCGCTGGCGGTCAACTTCCGTGCGGTGCAGAGGTTGATCCGGGTGGTGGATCCTTTGCTCCGCCGGGCCGAGGCTGGTCGCGCGGTCTTCTTCAAAGACCGGAGCGGGGAAGGCCAGCCCTACCACGCGGGTTATTCCTCGGCGCTGGCCGGACGGGAGAACCTATTGGACGATTGGGCCGCGGGTCTTGCGCGCGTCTCCGGGGTCCGTGTCACGACACTTGTGCCGCCACCCATGCGCACGGCCGTCAGGGCGCGGCTCTACCCCGGTGAGGAGACCGCAGCGCTCGCTGATCCGGCCGACGTGGCGTCACGGGTGATCGCGTTGCTGACCGAAGAGGCGCCAAGCGGGCTAAGCGGGTTGATCGATATGTCGGCATGACGTCTGGTTGGCTTTAGAAAGAAGTAATAATGATTTATATTTCGTAAGTAACAGGCAATTGAATTAGTATTGTCGAAAGTTGTTTCACGTGAAACATTTGTGGTTTCACAGGTTTAGCGCCGCTTCTTCTTTCCTGCATAAGGGTTGTCCGGCTTGCGGAGCGTCAACCGGATCGGAACACCCGGCAGATCGAAATCCTGCCGCAACGTGTTGACGAGGTAGCGCCGGTAGCTGTCAGGCAGGTCCTCGGGCTTCGAGCACATGAGGACGAAGCTGGGCGGCCGGGAGTTTACCTGCGTGATGTAGCGCAGCTTGATGCGCTGGCCGCCAGGAGCGGGCGGCGGGTGCGCCTCGGTCACATGGCCCAACCAGTCGTTCAGTTTGGCGGTCGTGATACGGCGGTTCCAGACTTCATGGACCTGCCCGATCGCCTCGGCCAGCTTGTCGAGGCTCCGGCCGGTCAGCGCGGACAGGGTCACCAGCGGCGTGCCCTTGAGCTGAGGCAGCAGACGCCCCGCCATCTCGATCAGCTCCTTGCGTCGCTCCTGTCGGTCCTCGGCGATGTCCCACTTGTTGACGGCGAAGACGATGGCGCGGCCCTCGCGCTCGGCAAGGTCCGCGATGCGCAGGTCCTGGGTTTCGAACGCGGTCTCGGTCTCCATCAGCAGGACCACGACCTCCGCGAACCGGATGGCGCGGATCGAGTCACCGGTCGAGAGCTTCTCGACCTTCTCCTGTACGCGGGCCTTCTTGCGCAGCCCGGCGGTGTCGAAGATCTTCCAGCGCCGCCCATGCCAGTGCGCCTCGACCGCGATGGAGTCGCGGGTGATCCCTGCCTCCGGGCCCGTCAGCATCCGGTCCTCGCCCAGGATCGTGTTGACCAGCGTCGACTTGCCCGAGTTCGGGCGGCCCGTGATCGCGATCTGGAGCGGCCGGTTCTCGGCCAGCGGGTCGTCATCGGTACGGAGATCGAATGCCGTCGTTTCGGCCTCCGCGGTGAGGCGATCGGCATGCGGTTGGATGGCTGCATATAGCTCGCCAAATCCCTCACCGTGTTCAGCCGACAACCCGATGGGCTCGCCGAGACCCAGAGAGAACGCCTCCATCACGCCAGCCTCGCCCTGTCTTCCTTCGGCCTTGTTGACGCCCAGGATGACGGGCACGCCCGAGCGGCGCAGGAGTTCGGCAAACACCTCGTCCGTGGGCATCACCCCGGCCCGCGCGTCGATCACAAACAGGATCAGGTCCGACTGCGCCACCGCCCGTTCGGTCAGTTTGCGCATCCGCCCCTGCAGGCTTTCGTCCGTCGCTTCCTCGAGCCCCGCGGTATCCAGCACGGTGAACTCCAGATCACCCAGCCGAGCATCGCCCTCGCGCAGGTCGCGCGTGACGCCCGGCTGATCATCGACCAGCGCCAGGCGCTTGCCGACGAGCCGGTTGAACAGGGTGGACTTGCCCACGTTCGGGCGTCCGACGATGGCGAGGGTAAAGGACATGGGCGGGGCTCTTACGCGGCGCGCGCGCCCACGGCAAGGGCGGGACTTGCGTCGCACCAGCAGCACAGGCAGGGTCCCGCCGGGGATTGGGAGGATACGATGGGCCTCGCGGGTTTTCTGCTTCGGCTGGCCTTCACGGGCGGTTTGGTCTTCGCGACGTTCAACCCCTCGGGGCTTTCCTACTTCCATTGGACCTCGACGGGGTTCGCGGCCGACCTGCCGCTGAAGGTGCTGGCCGGCGTCCTGCTGGTGATCGGCTACGTCATCGCGCTGCGCGCGACCTTCCGGTCCATCGGGGTTGTTGGGGTGGCGCTTGTCGCGGCGCTGCTGGGGTCGATCGTCTGGGTTCTTGTCTACTACGGTCTCCTGAACGTCGCAGACCCCGGTCTGATGCAGTGGCTTGCCCTGACCGGTATTGCGCTGGTGCTGGCCATTGGCCTTTCATGGAGCCACATCCGCCGCATGATCACGGGCCAGGCCGACATGGACGACGTGGACGAATAGCGCCGGATACGGCTCTCGCTGGCGTTTCATGGGAAACAGGAGGCGTGGATGCTGCGACGGACATTCTTGGGACTGGGCCTGAGCGGATTGGCCGGTGCGGCTTTTGCCGAAAGCCGTGATCCGCTTGACCGCTTCAATGGTAACGGACCGTTAAGGTTTCGCAACGCCGAGGGTGGCGCCTTCAGGCCCCTCCGTTTGGTGCTGGTCACAGATCAAGGCAACTTTGGCGCGCCGCTTCCCGAAGCGGCGGAGATCCAGTCCGAGGACCGTCTGGACCTGAGCAGCGTTCCTCTGGTCGGCGGGGTCTTCCGCGGCACGCTGGCGCCCTCGGATGCACGCCAAGGCGTATTGGTCGGCGAGGTCCAGCGCGTGGGCGACATGCTGGTGGTCCGCGCGGAAGGCTTCCCCGAAGGCTTGGTGCGTGCGTCCGTCGTCGTCTCGACCTCGGTGCCGCAGCTTGGCCCCGTCAGCTATGCGGTTGGCCGGCTGCCCTACAGTGATGCCTCGCTCCCAACCGCAGGTGAGATCATCGGCAGCGCCCATCTGGTTGGAAACCAACTGGTGATCGCCTCGCGCGGAGGCGAGCCGGCCTATCCGTCGGTCGAATCGCTGGTCGAGGACCTCTTCAACTGACGCGGCCCCTTTCGCTGCCAGCCGTGCTCGGCTACGTCCCCTGCATGGCAAACGGCGACAGCGACGGCCCGCGGAAACCCCGGCGCGGCTATCACCATGGAAACCTCCGCGAAGCGTTGGTGTCCGCGGCCCGGCGGCTGATCGCGGAGAAAGGCGCCGCTGGCTTTGCCTTCTCGGACGCCGCGAAGGCGGCAGGTGTCAGCCCCGCTGCCCCCTACCGACACTTCAAGGACCGCGACGACCTGCTGGCCGAGGTCGCCCGGCAGGGGTTCGAGGATCTGGCTGATCGGTTAGAGGCCGCGTTCGAGGCGGGCGGGCCCTCGCCCATGCGGGCGTTCGACGCGGTGACGGCTGCCTACCTCGCCTTCGCCCGGGAGGAGCGCCCCGCCTATCTGGCGATGTTCCAGCCGGGCGTCTCGACAACGCCTGACGTCGCGCGGGCCTCCGAGCGCGCATTCGCGGTGCTCCGCCGTGCCTGCGAGGGCCTGGTGCGTCATCTGCCCCCCGCCGAGCGACCGCCGCTGCACATGATGGCCTATCATCTGTGGGCTCTGGCGCATGGGACGACCGAGCTCTTCGGGACGGAGAATTCGCGCCGGGCGCCCATTCCGGCTGAGGACCTGCTGGAGGCGGCGGCGCTGATCTATCTGCGTGGTCTGGGTCTGGTCCCGGACTCCTGATTTTCACATCACACCCTCTTGAACAGCCCGCACGCACTCCCATTTATGTAAATGTGAAAAACATTCACATATCGAACCGCGACAATAGCTGAAAGGAGACATCGGCAATGCACCGTATCGGACGGTTCCTGGCCCAGGCAGAGGCCAAGCTGGACGAATGGGGAATCGGGGCCTGGATCGCCGCAATGGTGCTTGGCTTCATCGTGGCCTGGCCGATCGGGCTGGCCCTCCTCGGATACATGATTTGGAGTGGACGTATGGGCTGTAACAGCAAACGCAAGAAGTGGCGTCATCGGGCGCAACAGACTGGCAACACGGCATTTGACGACTACCGCGAGGAGACGCTGCGCCGTCTCGAGGAAGAGCAGGGCGCGTTCGAGACGTTCCTGGGAAACCTTCGCCGGGCCAAGGACAAGGCCGAGTTCGATCAGTTCATGACTGAGCGCCGGCAGGGCGACGGCCCCGAGCCACAGCCTGCGGCGTGAGCCCACTCAGAGATGCGACGGCGGTGGGCGGAAGCGCCCACCGATCACCAGAACTGCGATAAGGCCCCAGCCCAGCATCGCGCGGCCATGTGCGGACAGCGATGTGCCAGACTGTAAGAGCAGCACCTCGGCAGCTGCGACAGGACGAGGCCATGAGATGACCCACTGCAACGGCAGCCCCTCGATCACCTGGCGGTACCAGAGGTAGTGGATCTGCGGCGCCAGCCACTCGAACAGAACGAATGCGCCCAAAGCGACGAGTAGCCTCGTTGGCCAGTGCGCCTGGTGCCCCAGACGCCAGGCTGCCCAAAGTACCAGCGTGGCCATTGCCCCGGACAGCGCCACCAGCCCGATACGCCCGATCAGGCTGAGATGAAAGAACGTGTCGCCGTCATACATCACGCTGTTCGTTCCGCCGTGCCCTGAGCGCGTCGAGCGACCACGTATCCCGTCCCCGCAGAAGCCAGAGTGCGATCATCGCCAGGAAGATCGCCAGGGCGTTGATGCCGTTCCGGTTGACCGGAAAGCCCTTCTCGGACACGGCGAAGGGCTCGAGGAAGCCCGGCCAGACGCGGTAGATCGTCAGCGCATGGATCCCGACCAGCAAGGCATAGGTGACGGTGCGCCATTGCCCCAGCATCACCAGCACGCAGATGACGATCTGAAAGGTGGCGATTGCATAGACCATCCAGGGGCCGGCCTCGATCCCGTCGAAGCGCTGCATGATGAACTGGTACTGCCCGGTTGCGGTGAACTTGTTTCCGGCCCAGACGAAGATGAACCAGGCAAGCCCGAGCCGCAGCAGCAACATGCCCAGTGGTTCGAACCACGTTGGCGTGCGCATGACGTCCTCCCCCTTGTATTCCATCTCGACATCCCGAGATACACCGGGTAGAGAGCCGAGCCAATTCCCGAGAAATCGTCGAGATCGCCGAGACCATGGAAAACATCGTCCTTATCGTACACCTCGTGCTCGCCGTGTGTCTGATCGCGGTGGTGCTTCTGCAGCGCTCCGAGGGCGGGGCACTGGGCATCGGTGGCGGCGGTGGCGGTCTGGTGTCGGCGCGCGGCGCGGCGACGGCGCTGAGCAAGGTCACCTGGCTGCTTGCGATCGGCTTTATCTGCACATCGATTTCGCTGACCGTGATCTCAGGCGGGCGCCAGGGTTCGGTGGTCGATGTGCTGCAACCGGCTACCGAAGGCGGTCAGGAGATCGATCCGCTTCTGGGCCCAGCGCCAGGCACGGAAGGCGGCATTCCGCTGCCGAGCGCCCCGGCGCAGTGATGCGCCGCTGATCCCGCTCGGGCGGGTCCGGCGTGAGCAATCTCATCATACGACTGGATGCGGGCCTGTCGGGCCTGCTGGATCTTGTCGCGCGTGGGCCGCTGCGCAGCGCTTTGCTGGTGGCGCTGCTTGCCTTGGCCGTGATCGTGCCGGGCCTCGCGACGATGCCGGTGACCGACCGCGATGAGGGGCGGTTCGTCCAGGCCTCCAAACAGATGCTGGAGACCGGCGATCTGATCGATATCCGCCTTCAGGACGAGCCGCGCTGGAAGAAGCCGGCGGGGATCTACTGGCTGCAGGCGGGCTCGGCGGCGATGAACGGGGGCACCGACGCGCCGATCTGGGCCTACCGCCTTCCGTCTGCCATCGCAGGGGTGCTGGTCGCGCTCCTGACCCTCTGGGCCGCGCGTCCGTTGGTTGGCCCCCGTGCCGCGGTGCTGGCGGGAGGGATGATGGCGCTGAGCCTGCTCCTGGTGGTCGAAGCGCACATTGCGAAGACTGATGCCGCCCTTGCCCTGACCGCGATTGCCGCGTTCGGAGCCCTGTCCCGGACAATGCTGGGCCATGGCGGGCGTTTGACGGCGCTGGTCTTCTGGCTGGCGATTGCCGCGAGCATCCTGCTCAAGGGTCCCATCGTACCCGTGATCTGCGTGCTGGCACTTGCCTGGTGGTGGATCATCGGGCGCCAACGTCCCAAGTTCGCTGCATTGGAGCCCCTCAAGGGTATTGCGCTCACGGTGCTGTTGGTGGCGCCGTGGCTGATCGCGATCTGGGTGATCTCGGACGGGGCGTTCTTTGCCGAATCGCTGGGCGAGGACATGGGTGCCAAGATTGCCTCGGGGCAGGAGATGCACTGGGGTCCGCCGGGG
The DNA here is from genome assembly GCA_039033215.1 of Pseudomonadota bacterium. GTDB lineage: Bacteria > Pseudomonadota > Alphaproteobacteria > Rhodobacterales > Rhodobacteraceae > Thermohalobaculum. The sequence goes on from JBCCDA010000001.1 coordinate 16,325, forward strand.
CTCTACGCAGGGATCGTGGGGGGAACGCTCTGGCCCTGGGCCGCGCTGATCCCGTTGGCGGCTGGCTGGTGGTGGCGCGAGCGCAAGGCCATCTGGATGGTGATGCTCGCGGGATGGGTTATCCCGTTCTGGCTGGTGCTGGAGGCCGTGCCGACAAAGCTGCCGCACTATGTCCTGCCGCTCTACCCGGCGATCGTGATCGGGCTGGCGGCTTGGGTATGCTCGCCCGAGGGCCATTCGCGCCGCTGGGCAAGGATTGCCTCGGCCGCTCTGGTGGTATTGCCTGCCATCGGGCTTGCCCTGGCTGTACTGGTCCTGCCGATCGTGCTCGAGGGGATCGTGGTGTGGTCGGCCGTCCCGTTGGCCCTGATCGGCGGGTTGGCCGGCGTTGCTGCTGCCAAGGCGGCGCTTCAGGGGCGGGTTCTGGGTCAGATCGCAACCTCTGCCGTCGCGGCGCTGGCGATCTATCCGGCTGTTCTGCACTTCGCGCTGCCGAGCCTTGGCACCGCCTTTCCGTCCCCCCGCATGGCCGCGCTGATCGCCCAGTACGAACCCTGTGCCGAGGGCGCGCCGTTTTCCATCGGCTATCACGAGCCGAGCCTCGTGTTCCTCACGCGCACCGATATTCGCATGGCCGCGCCCGAGGAGATGATGGAGGCGCTGGCGAACGCGCCCGGAACGCTGGTGCTGATCGAGGACCGCTGGCAGGACATCCTGACCGGTGGTGGCAGGCTCGATGCCGTCGAGCGGGCGTCGATCACCTACTTCAACTACAATCGTGGGAAGATGGAGACGGCGCGGTTGCTGACCGCCGACGACCCGCGGTGGGCGTCGTGTGCAGCAGGATAGCTGCTAGTTCTCGACGAAACTGACCGCCAGGATCTCGCCGGTCTTGTCGTTCTGGATCCATACGGCGATCCCTTCGCCTGCGCCGGGCAGCGGCAGGTCGATCACTTCGGGACCCGATGACGTCCAGGTCCCCGCGCGCATCAGCTTCTCGACGATGTTGTGATAGGTGATCTTCCGGCCCCGGTTCTCGCCATTGGCGATGTCGACCTCCGCTTTTTGGCGATAGGACGCGATCCAGACGGTGCAAGTCCCGCGGACGTTGGTCATGCTCAGCCGTGCGGTCAACCGCCCGTCAGCCTCTTCGATCGCCAAGCCCGCAGGTTTGCTGGCCGCTGCGACAGACTGGATGGCGCCCTCGATCAGGTCAGGTCGATAGCCGGGCACATCGTGACGGCCCTGAATGATCATTTGTGGCGTGTAGACGACCCGCGCGCCCATGTGGTCGCGGTAGGCGTACTGCCGCTTTGTGTTCGCGGGGCTGCCGAACGTGTCCTTCCAGCCGAGGTAATCCCAGTAGTCCACGTGCATGGACAGCGCCAGCACGTCGTCCCGATCGGCCAATTCCGCCAGATTTGCATCCGCGGGCGGGCAACTGGAACAGCCCTGGCTCGTAAACAGCTCGACCAGCACAACGTTGTCCGCTGCGGAAGCGGCAAACGGAGCAGCGAGGCCGACACAGGCGGCAAGAGTGGCAAGCAGCTTTTTCATTCGACTAACATAGGCGGCAGGGCGATCACCTGCCAATCAACCAAGCGTGACGTCGGCCAGCGTCTACTGCGATCGAGCAGGGCGGTACATTCATTCAGGTCCGCTCCAGCGCATAGGCGCGAAGCACATCCATCGGCACGATGTCTAGTGCCCGCTTGTGTGTTGACGTCAGCTTAACGCGCGGCGCCATGCCTGCCTCGTGCGCCTCCAGGAACCGGCCTGCACAGAGGCACCATTGGTCGCCCGCCTTTAAGCCGGGAAAGCCGAACTGGGGGTGTGCCTTGGAAAGATCGTTGCCGACCGAGCGGGAAAACTCGAGGAACTGATCGGTCATGACTGCGCAAACCGTGTGGCTGCCCGCATCCTCGGCGCACGTGTCGCAGGCGCCGTTGCGAAAAAACCCCGTCTTGGGGTCATCGGAACAGGGATGGAGTGCGTCACCGAGCACGTTCAACGAAGGGTCGACCACCACTTGCCGCATCATGCGCCTCTCTTTCAGACAGGACTGCACATCTTAGGGCGCCGGACGGTCGTGAAAAGGACCTCAGATCACTCTGGGTCCTGTTCGGCGTTCTCCCAGAGTCGCAGTTCGGAGACCATAAGGCCTCGCGGCCCCCTGAACGTCTTCACTGCCATGGCCTCACCGGACGCAAGATCCTGGAATCCACAACGGCGAACCGTCTCCATATGCACGAAGATATCTTCGGCATGTCCGAAGACATTCACGAAGCCAAAGCCCTTCTGCTTGTCGAACCACTTTACCCGGGCAGGCTGCAGGGCGCTCTCTTCCACGTCCTGACCAATAAACTCGGTTGGCCGTGCCTCGGCGAAGCCTGCAATGGCTTCCTCGCCCTCGGGCTCGGCAACGTCCACTAACTTTTGTGCCTGAAGCCCACGAGGGCCCTCCTGGGCAATGAGTGTGACGGCTGCGCCTTCAATCAACGCAACCTTCCCGAATGCCCGTACACATGAGGCGTGCACCATTATGTCCGAGCCACCATCATCCGGGACGACGAAGCCATAACCCTTGACCGCGTCGTACCATTTGACTTGCCCAGACAACACGCCGACTTCCTTGCGCGCGTCTTCCACGTATTCACCCCTCTACAACTATCTCAACCAATACAACTTGTGCCCGCGTGGCTAAAGGATAATTTTACCATCAATCCGCAGCAAAGCCGTCCCGCATCGGCACAAACTATCGGTAGGTGATCATGATTGCGCTCAAAGTGGTGCCGACGCTTGGATGCGCGGTGATTCTCATCACGCTTGCCGGATGTGTCGGTCCGACCGTCAGTGCGGGTTCGGAACGTGCCCGAATCTCTCAATCGTTGGATGTCCAGCGAATGCTTGTGATGGACCAGCCACCTCGTGTGGCGGCGTCCACGTCGGACGATATACCGGTGGCGCGCCGGATCCTGGGCAACCTCGACCCCACCGAGATGCAGCGACGGATCGATTCGCGGATCCTCAGCGTCAACGCCCTGCCGTGGCTGACAAGTTCGGCCCCGGGGCGTGAGTTTCTGACCACTCCCCCGCAGCGTGTCGTTGTACGCGGAGATCCGCCCGAGCGTTGCCCTGTTGCAATCAGCCGAGGGGCGGCGTCATCGACCCCTGTTCCCGATCTTGCGGCAGACGCGCTGAAGGCATGTCTCGCAGCCGCCGGGTCGGGGTGCGGATGTCGCGTCGTCGCCGCGGGCTCGGTGTTGTTGGTGCCGCAGGAAGATGTCGCATACGCAACGGGTGTGAGCGCCCGGATCCGTGCCCGGTCGCTTGGCCTCGATGGGCTGCTCGTAGCGGAGGAGACTGAGGATGGCAGGACCCTGCTCCGCGATCTGACAACCGTTGTCGGTCAACTGTCGCGCCAGCCGGATGGAACAGTGGAGCTGCAATTCACGGGCAGCGGCGACACCTATGTCGGAGAGGCACGCGCGGTTGGATACCGGCGCGGGCGTCTTGCCGAACGAATCTATCTCGAAAACGGGCATGGCGAGCGGGTTAGCCTGCTGATCGGTTTTGGGCCGGACGAGGTGGCCGCCTCGGCGGGGGCATGGCTTGCATGGCCGCCTGACGCCTAAAGTCGGCCGGTGTTCAGACGCAGCCGCCCCGATCCCCGCTCACGCGGGTCCAGACCTGGCTGCTGCCAAGCACTTTGATGCCGAGGTAGCCACGGACCTTCAGCTCGTCGGTCGAGATTGACTCGACGGCAACGGAGTATGTCGATCCATCCCGCGGATTGTAGATCCAGCCGTCCGTCCAATCGCCCGGTGCGTCTTTCGCCAAACCGCCTATCAGATCCAGCCCGCAGATCGGACGCGTGCGCTGAGCGCTGTCCTTGTTTTGAAGATCCAGCTTCTGCGCGCCGCTTTGATCGTAGCCGTTGGCTACCCAGACCATCTTGCCACAGGTCGTGCCGCCACAAGGCGCCACATGCACAATAGCCTTGCCGTTGGCGGTCAGCCAATATCCGAACGCCGGGTCCTGCATCTGCGAAGCCGCGTTCAGTACGCCAGGTGTCAATGCCACGAGTGCAATGGCAAGAAATCTCGTTAAGGTCATGGTAACCCTCATTAGTTGGCCGCGCATATGCGCTGATGGCCCCCGCAATGCAAGCCCCAGCCCGGTCCCGATTCCGCGAAGACGGCGGATGTGTCATATTAACCTTGCACCTGCCGGCTTGGTCGACAGGGTTACGGTTGGTGGTGCACACTCAGCCCAGCCCCCCCATCGACGACGGACACGCACGACATGTTTCAGAACTTTGAGACGACCGCTGACAAGACGGCGACACCCGAGAGAATTGCCGCTGTACGCGCAGAAATGGCCTCAATCGGCGTGAATGGCTTTATCGTGCCTCGTGCCGACGCGCATCAGGGGGAGAATGTGGCCCCCCGTGACGAGCGCCTCGCCTGGGTCACGGGCTTCACCGGTTCGGCGGGAACGGCGATCATTCTTGCCGACCGCGCGGCACTTTTTGTCGATGGCCGCTACACCCTCCAGGCCGCGTCACAAATTGTGACGGAATTATACGAAATCGTGCCAATTCATGAGAAATCACCTGCGGAGTGGCTGTCCGGTACCACCAAGGCGGGGGACCGGATCGGATACGACCCCTGGCTGCATGGCCGATCCGAGGTCGAGCGTCTGCGCGCTGGCGCGAAACAGGCTGGTGCCGAGCTCACCGGGGTAAGCGACAACCCTATCGATCTTGCATGGACGGATCAGCCTCCGCCCCCCGCTGGATCGGTCCGCATCCACCCGCTGGAGATCGCCGGAGAGACGGCGGCCGCGAAACGAGCGACCGTTGCCGAGCTGGTTGCGGCGGCCGGTGCGCAGTCCGTCGTTCTCACGCTGCCCGATAGCATTGCGTGGCTCTTGAACATCCGCGGCTCGGACATTCTGCGGGCGCCTGTTCCGCATGGCTTCGCGGTGCTCCATCGGGATGCCCTGGTCGACCTGATCATGGATCCCGACAAGATCGATGGGGATGTCCGTGCCCATCTCGGAAACGAGGTAACGCTGCATCATCCCGAGATGTTGGAAGGTCTCGTTGCCGATCTCACGGGGACGATCCTTCTCGACGAGGCCCGTTGTCCCCTCTGGTTCGCCGACAAGGTCAAAGCCGCAGGGGCCGAGCTGGTCTGGGGGCAGGATCCCTGCATCCTGCCCAAGGCGCGCAAGAACCGGGCGGAGCTGGACGGGATGCGGGCGGCGCACATCCGCGATGGTGCGGCCGTTGCGCGGTTTCTGCATTGGCTCGATACGGCACTGGCTGGCGGGGAGACGTTGACCGAGATCGATGTCGTCGAGCGGCTGGAGACGTTCCGGCGGGAAAGGGGCGATCTCGAGGATATCTCGTTCGAGACGATCTGCGGGTCAGGCCCGAACGGCGCCATCGTGCACTACCGCGTGACGCGAGACACTAACCGGACCGTCCAGCCTGGCGACCTGTTGTTGATCGACTCCGGAGGGCAATACCCGGACGGAACGACAGATATTACCCGAACCATTGCGACCGGGCACGTCAGCGATCGCCAGCGGCGGGAGGTGACATTGGTGCTGAAGGGTATGATCGCCATCAGCCAGACACGCTGGCCCAAGGGCATTCGCGGACGCGACCTGGATCCGCTGGCGCGCGCCGCGCTCTGGCGGGAGGGGTTGGACTTTGATCATGGCACCGGTCACGGGGTCGGTGCCTGTCTCTGCGTGCACGAAGGGCCGCAGTCGCTGTCCCGGCGCGGGGAGGCCGTGCTTGAGCCCGGGATGATCCTCTCGAACGAGCCAGGCTATTACGTCGAAGGCTCTCATGGCATCCGGATCGAGAACCTGTTGATCGTGACGGCACCGGAGGTTCCTGCGGGTGGGACCAGACCGATGTTGGGGTTCGAGACGCTGACTTGGGCCCCGATCGACCGCAGGCTGATCGATGCTAGCCTGCTGACCGCGGACGAATGCGAGTGGCTCGACCGCTATCATGCCGATGTCCTCGCGAAGATCGGCCCGCTGGTCGACGCGCAGGTGCGCACGTGGTTGGAGCAAGCGTGTTCCCCGCTTGCGGAGGTCTAGCGTCCACCCGATGATGGCGAAGTCGCGCGACGCGGGGAAAGACGAGATGCCGGACGATAAGCCACCATACCTTACGACCCGGGAGGTGGCGGACCTGCTTCGTGTGAAGGAACGCAAGGTCTACGATCTGGCGGCTGCCGGAGAGATCCCGCATCGCAGGATCACGGGAAAGCTGCTGTTCCCCGCAGACGACTTGCGCGCGTGGATCGAGGGGGACACCGGTGAGCGGCCGGCGGTCCTGACAGGCTCGCACGACCCGCTTCTGGATTGGGCGGTGCGGGAATCGGGTGCGGGGCTCGCCACGCTTTGGAACGGTAGCGAGGAAGGGCTCGGGACCTTTGCGGCAGGCCAGGCGGCCCTCGCGGGGTTGCATCTGCCGGAGGATGACGGCTGGAACATCGCCGCCGTCACGGCCAGGGACGTTGGAGACTGTGTCCTGATCGCTTGGGCGCGTCGCGCGCGGGGTTTGATCGTGACGCCAGGGTGCCGCGATATCACCGATGTGGCAGACCTGAAGGGCAAGCGGATCGTGAACCGCCAGCCGGGTGCCGGCACGGCAGCGCTGATGGAGCGCCTGCTCTCCGATGCCGGGATCTCTGCCGGTGATGTGGTTGCAGCCACCGGGCTTGCCAGAACCGAGAGCGACGCGGCTGCGATGGTGGCGTCCGGCGATGCGGATGCGGCGCTGGGGATCGAGGCAATGGCCCGCCGGTATCACCTGCACTTCGTCCCGCTCATCGAGGAGCAGTTCGATCTGCTGATCGACCGCCGATCCTACTTTACCGTGCCCGTGCAGACGCTGCTGAGCTTCGGCAATACCGCCGAATTTCGCGACAAGGCCGATGCGATGGGCGGCTACGTGCTTGATGGGCTGGGTGCGGTGCGCTGGTTGTCGCCCTAGCCTCGGCTAGCTATCCGAGTTCGGAAAGAAGAGCTGCTGGCCGTCGACCGTATAGGCAGCGATCGCAGCCTGTCCCTCGGGCGACAGAACCCAATCGATGAACTGCTGTCCGAAGTCCGCCTTCACCCCGGGATGCCGCGCTGGGTTCACCAGGGTGATCCCATACTGGTTGAACAACCGCTCATCGCCTTCGACCACGATCCGGTAGTCGCCTTTGTTGCCGAAGGCGATCCACGTGGCCCGGTCGGTCATCACATAGGCCCGCATTCCCGTTCCCGTGTTCAGGGTTGCGCCCATCCCGGAGCCGGTTTCACGATACCACGTGCCAGAGACCGCGGCGGCATCGATCCCCGCCACCTGCCAGAGCCGCATCTCCGCCTTGTGCGTTCCGCTGTCGTCGCCGCGTGAGGCAAAGACCGCGCCGGTCGCCGCAATCTTCTGAAGCGCGGCAACGACATCAGTCATACCGGCGACCCCTGCCGGGTCCTCTGGCGGGCCGACGATGACAAAGTCGTTGTACATCACGTCCGCCCGCGACACGCCGTGCCCGTCCGCCACGAACTTCTCCTCCGCCGCCTTGGCATGGACGAAAAGCACGTCGCCGTCGCCGTTGCTCGCGTTTCGGATTGCCTGACCCGTGCCTACGGCGACCACCCGCACCTCGATACCCGTCTTCGTAGTGAATTGCGGCAGGATCGCTTCGAACAGACCCGAGTTGTGGGTGGACGTGGTCGACTGCACCACGATGAACTTGTTCTCGCCCTTCGCGGGGAGCGACAGGCATGCGATGGCAGCTAGTGCAAGGAGCAGACGGAGCATCTGCGGACCCCCTTACGTCTTGTCGTCAAGGTAGAGCCGCCCCTCCAGCCATGCGCGAAGAGGTGCCGATCGCGGTTCGGCCAGCGTTTCAGTCAGCGACCCGGTTTCGACCACGCGACCGCCATCCATGAAGATGAGGTCCTCACCCAGGCGCTTTGCCTGGCCCACATCATGCGTCACCAGAACGACGGTGACCCCGTCAGCGCTGGCATCGCGGATCAGGTCTTCGACGGCGTTGGTCGCAGCGGGGTCGAGGCTCGCGGTTGGCTCGTCCAGGAGCAGCATGCGGGGCGCGCAGGAAAGGGCGCGTGCAACGGCGAGGCGTTGTTGCTCGCCCCCGGACAGGACCCTCGACGGCCGCCCGGCCGCATCGAGAAGCCCAGCCCGCGCCAGGGCCTGTTCCTCGCGCTGGACACGATCCTGTCGCCCGATGCCGCGGACCTTCAGTGCGAAGCGGATGTTTGCCACAACCGAGCGCCGGAGCATCACGGGCCTTTGAAAGACCATCGCCTGAGCCTGCCGCGCACGCTTGTCGAGCGGTCGACCCTGCCAAAGGACCTCGCCGGACGTGGGCGCAATCAACCCGTGCAGAAGGCGCAGAAGCAGGCTCTTCCCCGCCCCATTGGGGCCCATTATGACGGTACGCCTCCCAGGTTGAACATTGAGATCTATGCCCTCCAGCAGACGGGCGCCCCCGGTCGAGAATGTCAGGCCACGCACCTGAAGAACCGCGGTGCTTGGCTCCACGGGTGTATCCAATCCGGTGTCACGCATAGGCCGACCTCGCAGCCGACGCCCGGAGCGACATGACGACAGCGTTGACGGCAAACGCGATGAGCAACAGGACGACGCCCAGGGCCAGCGCCAGCTCCAGGTTTCCGCGCGACGTCTCGAGCGCGATCGTCGTCGTCATCACCCGGGTGACGTGGTCGATGTTGCCGCCGACGATGATCACGGCCCCGACCTCGGCCACCGCACGCCCGAACCCGGCCAGTGCCACGGTCATGAGCGCGTAGCGGCCGTCCCAAAGCAGTGCCGTCGTTCTACTAAGTCGACCGACGCCCAGCGAGGCGAACTGCTCGGCGTACTCATCGTGCAGGTCCTCGACCACCTGGCGGGTCAGCGCGGCAACGACGGGCGTCACGATGATCGTCTGCGCGATGATCATCGCAGTTGGCGTGTAGAGCAATTGCAGCGGACCAAGCGGCCCGGAAGCGGACAGCGCCAGATAGACGATCAGGCCGACGACCACCGGGGGCAGCCCCATCAGCGCATTAAGAACCACGCCCATGATCGTGCGTCCCGGGAACCTGAAGGCACCGACCAGTGCGCCCAGGGGCAAGCCAATGAGGCATGCGATGAGGACGGCTGTAAGTGTGACTCGCAGCGACAACCCGATGATTTCCATCAGATCCGGGTCCCAGGCCAGGATTAACCCCAGCGCCGCTGCGAAGGCTTCCCAAAAGCCACTCATCTATGCGTTTCCTCCGCCTTTCCGGAAGAAATGCATAATTCTGCCGTTCAATCCACTGTTATGTGGACCGATGAGCCCTCACGCGCGCATGCGCCCGCCGTTCGGGTCATAGACGGGCGATGTGACGATGCGGGCGGGAAAGCGCTCGCCGAGGATCTCGACGTCCACGGATTCATCTTGCGCCGCAAGCGCCGTCGGTACGTACCCCATGGCCATCGATTGACCGGTATGGTGCGCGTAGCCCCCGGAGGAGACGTAGCCAACCGCCTCGCCGTCCTTCAGCAGCGCTTCGTCAGCGGAGACGTCGATCCCTTGGCCATCGATCATCGGGTTCTCGATGACCAGGGCAACGAGACGGCTCGCCGGCCCGCGGGCTCGCTCGGCCTCCGCCGCCGCCTTCCCGATGAAGTCCTTGTCCCATTGGATGAACGCATCCAGGCCGGATTCGGCCGCCGTGAAGTCAGGGCGATAGTCCGCCGTCCAGACGCCCCAGTTCTTCTCTAGCCTCAACGACATCAGCGCCCGTGCGCCGTACCAGCGCAGCCCCAGGTCGGCGCCCGCGTCCTCTATCGCCTCGGAAAGGCGGATCTGGAAGTGGGGTGCAACATAGATCTCATAGCCTAGCTCGCCCGAGAAGCTGATCCGCGAGACGATCGCGGGGACGCCGCCCACGTGCATTTGCCGGATATCGCGGAAGCGGAAGGTGTCCGGGCCGATATCTTCACGAACGATCTTGCTCAGCAGATCTCGCGAATTTGGGCCCGAGATCGCTATTCCGTGCCATTGATCGGAGACGTTGGCATAGCTGACGCCGGTCCCGATCCGTTGTTCAAACCAGCGCCTGTGCGCCTCCTGCATTGCCCCCGAACCGAACAGCATGAAGTGATCCGAACCAAGGCAGGCAACCGTCAGGTCACCGTAGAGTTTGCCCCTCTCCGTCAGCATTGGTGTGAGGCTGATCCGACCCGGTTTCGGCACCCTTCCGGCGAGCACGTGGTCCAGGAAGGCGCGCGCACCCGGTCCTTTGAACTCGTGCTTGGCGAAGTTTGCGATCTCGATGCAACCAACTGCTTCGCGCACCGCCTTTACCTCGCGTGCCACGTACTCGTGGGCTCGGGAGCGGCGGAAGGAGGGGTCTTCGTGCGCGTCCTCGGCGCCGTCGGCGAACCACAACGCGTGCTCCAACCCGAACCCCTGGTCCATGACGGCTCCCTTGGCGAGCAACCGGTCGTAAAGCGCGGTCGTCTTCTGGCAGCGGCCCTTCGGCAAGGTCTCGTTGGGGAACGTCATCACGAAACGGCGCTCGTAGTTCTCCGCCGATTTGATCGTTCCCCATTCCGGCGTCGCGAACTCGCCGAACCGTGCGATGTCCATCGCCCAGACATCGATGCTGGGCTCCCCGTCGATCATCCATTCGGCCATGGTCAGACCGACGCCGCCGCCCTGGCAGAACCCCGCCATGACCCCGACGGCGCACCAGTAGTTCTTCATGCCCGGAACGGGACCGATCATGGGGTTGCCGTCCGGACCGAACGTGAAGGGACCGTTGATGATGTCCTTGATACCGGCTTCTCCGATCGCCGGAATACGCTCGAACGACATCTCCAGCCGGTCGGCCACCCGGTCCAGATCGGGCTGAAGCAGTTCGTGCCCGAAATCCTGCGGTGTGCCCGCGACCTTCCAGGGCGTCGATTTTGGCTCGTAGGTGCCCAGCAGCATGCCCATGCGTTCCTGGCGGAAGTAGATGTTCGCCTCGTAGTCGATACCCGCCGGCAGGCGCCCGGCCTCTCCCTCGGCCATGCGCGCCTCGATCTGCGGGATCGTGTCGGTAATGAGATAATGGTGCTCCATCGGCTGCACGGGCAGATCAAGACCGGCCATCCGGCCAACTTCTCGGGCCCACAGACCACCGCAGTTGACGATGATCTCTGCCTGCACGGTTCCACGTGGTGTCACCACATCCCATTCGCCGTCGTGGCGCTGGTTCGTCTCGACGACCGGCGTGTGGGTGAAGTACTGCGCGCCGTGCACGCGGGCGGCCTTGGCGAAGGCATAGGTGGCGCCGGAGGGATCGAGATCCCCGTCCTGCTCGTCCCACAGCGCCGCGTAGTAGTGCTTGGGGTCAATCAGGGGATGGCGCTGGGCAACTTCCGCGGGGCTGATGAACTCCTGCTGCAGACCCATGTAGCGCGCCTTCGAGCGCTCTCGCTTCAGGTAGTCGTACCAGTCCTTGGTCGACGCCAGGTAGAACCCGCCGGTCGAATGGAGCCCGACGGAATGCCCCGAGAGCTCCTCGATCTCCCGGTAGAGATCGATCGTGTATCCCTGAAGCCGCGAGATGTTCGGGTCCGACGAGATCGTGTGGATCTGCCCTGCCGCATGCCAGGAACTGCCGGATGTCAGTTCGTTGCGTTCCAGCAGGATCACATCCTTCCAGCCGAACTTGGCCAGATGAAAGAGGATCGAGCAGCCGACCACGCCGCCCCCGATGATCACCACCTTGGCGTGGCTGGGCAGCGGCTTTCCGGTCGTGGTCTCGTTGGTCTGGATCTCGGGCATTGGGGGTCTCCTCAGTACCAGGCGTCGGGCAGTTCGGTCTTCCGGCGCGCGACAAAGGCTTGAAGTTCTTCGTCTATCCCTGCATCGAGAGGCGGCGCCTCGTATGTCGAAAGCATGTCGTTCCAGCGTGTGTGGGCTCGGGTGTAGCTGTCCTGGGCGCCCTCATCCTCCCACTGCTCGCAGCTCTCGGAGTTCGACATCGTGGCGTCGTAGTAGGCGGTCTCGTAGTGGGCCATCGTGTGGGCTGATCCCAGGAAATGCCCCGCCGGTTCGACATCCCGGTAGGCGGTGCGGCCCAGGGATGCGTCATCAGTGGGCATGCCCCCCAGCATCACCTGATAGGCGCCAAGCCGGTCGGCATCCAGGATCAGCTTTTCGTAGCCGGTGCAGAGCCCGCCTTCCAACCAGCCTGCCGCATGGAGCGTGAAGTTGGACCCACCCAGCACGGTGGAATGCATCGAATCGGCGCTTTCGGCAGCTGCCTGTGCGTCGGGGATCTTTGACGCAGTCAGCGAACCGCCGCAGCGCAGCGGCACCCCCAACCGGCGCGCAAGCTGACCGATGACGTAGTTGGACATGACCGGTTCGGGCATTCCAAAGGTCGGGGCTCCGGACTTCAGCGACATGGACGACAGGAAATTCCCCAGCACGAAGGGGCTGCCTGGGCGCACCAACTGGCTGAACGCACAACACATCATGGCCTCTGCCAGTGCCTGGGCCAGCGATGCGGCTGTGGTGACGGGGCCCATCGCTCCGCCGAGGATGAAGGGCGCCGCAATGATGCCCTGCCCCGCGGCCGAGTAGGTCCGGATCGCCTCCGTCACCACCTTGTCGACCAGGAGCGGCGAGTTCGTATTGACGTTTCCCATGATCACGCAGCGGTCCTCGAACCCCTCCGATCCATGGAGGATCCGCGCCATGGCGACCGCGTCCTCTGCCCGAGATTTCTCGGTAATCGCGCCCAGATGCGGCTTATCCGTCCAGCGCATATGCGCGTAGACCATGTCGAGGTGGCGTTTCGAGACGGGAAGGTCGCACGGTTCGCAGGTGACGAACCCGGAGTGATGCAGGCTCGGCAGCATGTAGGTGAGCTTCACCAGCTTCTCGAAGTCCGCGATCGTCCCGTAGCGGCGCCCACCTTCCAGATCGCGCACGAAGGGCGCGCCGTAGACCGGTGCGAACACCATGGACTTCCCGCCGATCTGGATCGACTTGGCGGGATTTCGGGCGTGCTGAGTAAACTCCGACGGGGCGGTCTGGCAAAACTGGCGGACCATGCCGCGGGGCGCACGGACCCGTGTGTTCTGCACCTCGGCCCCCGCGTGCCGCCAGATATCCAGCGCAACCGGGTCCTCACGAAACTCCAGCCCGATCTCCTGGATCAACCAATCGGCCTGATCCTCGATCCGCTGGAGCCCCTCCTCCCCCAGGAACTCGTAGAACGGTATCTCGCGCGTGATGTAAGCGGGAGCCTGTGGCATAGCGCGCTCGGCACGCCGGGTTCCTCGACTGCGGCGGCGGATCGGCGCTTCCCCCATGTGAACTCCCCTGGCGGGGGATCACGTGTTGGCCCCCGTCCGTTGCGATCTCGAGGTGTTCAGGTCACTTGGGAATCAGCTGACGTGCGCATTCAGGACCGACAGGTTTGCCGCCGCCAGCGGCTCAGGCAGCAACCTGCTTCGCGTCTTCGAGCATCATGTCCGCGCATTTCTCGCCCACCATGATGGCAGGCGCCGAGGTGTTGCCCGAGGGCACAGTCGGCATCACCGAACAATCGGCAATCCTCAGACCAGCAACCCCATGGACCCGCAGTCGCGCGTCGACGACGGCCATCGCGTCCGAGCCCATGCGGCAGGTCGACGTCGGATGGAAGATTGTCGATCCCCGCTCGCGGATATGCTCCATCAACGCCTCGTCATCCACTCGCCCAAGCCCGGGCTCGACTTCCTCTGACACGTATTCTGCGAAGGGGGGCAACTGACTTATCCGCCGCGAGAGCCGCAGCCCCTCGATCAGCACGCGCTTGTCGTATTCGGTGGCAAGGTAGTTGGCGACGATCTTCGGGTGCTGTGTCGGATCGGGAGACTGGATGGACAGCTCGCCCCGGCTCTCGGGTCGCAGTTGACACACCGACGCGGAAACACCTGGCCATTTGTGGAGCCCTGTCCCCGGTTTGTCAGCGCTGAAGGGGATGAAGTGGAATTGAATGTCCGGGGTCGCGCTCTCAGGCAGGACCTTGGCGAACGCCCCCACGAACCCCGCCGAGAACGTGAGCGGGCCCTTGCGTTGCAGTGCGAACTTCACGCCGATCATCGCGCGGCGGTGGAGATATCTGACATCGTCGTTGACCGAGATTGCGCGGTTCAGCCGATAGAGAGATCGGATCTGCAGATGATCCTGCAGATCTCGGCCCACTCCTGGGAGTTCATGGATCACGTCGACACCTGCCTCGCTCAGCACGTCTCCGGGACCAATTCCGGAAAGCTGAAGCAGTTGCGGCGAGTTGATCGCTCCGCCGCAAAGGACAACCTCGCCCCGGCAGTGCGCCACGGTTGGTTTGCCAGCCTTGGTGTACTTCACGCCGGTCACCCGCCCCGATGACAGCACAAGGCCGGTGGCGAGTGCCTCTGTCTCGATTTTCAGGTTCTGGCGGAACTTCACCGGGTTCAGGTAGCCCACCGCGGAGGAACAACGCAGCCCATCCCGCGACGTTGTCTGGAAGTTGCCGACGCCCTCCTGCTCGGGCCCGTTGAAATCGTCGTTGCGCGGCAGGCCGGCGGCGACAGCGGACTCGATGAAGGCCTCGCAGATCTCCTTTCGGTCACGGATGTCCGAGACCTTGAGGGGGCCGCCCTTGCCACGCAGATCTGTCGCGCCGCGCTCATTGTCTTCGGCCTTGCGGAAGTAGGGCAACACATCGTCCCAGCCCCAGCCGACATTCCCGAGCTGGCGCCAGTGGTCATAGTCCTGTGGCTGACCACGCATGTAGATGAGCCCGTTGATGGCGGACGAGCCACCCAGCGTCTTGCCCCGTGGCCAGGCGATCCTTCGGTTACCCAGCTCCGGTTCCGGCTCGGTCTCGTAGCCCCAAGACAGGGACGAATACATCGTCTTGTAGTATCCGACAGGGACATGGATCCACGGGTTGCGATCCTTGGGACCGGCTTCAAGCAGGAGGACGCGGTTGTTCCCGCCTGCCGACAGCCGATTGGCCATCACGCACCCAGCCGAGCCGGCGCCCACGACGATATAGTCCCATTCTTGTGCCATGAGGCCCCTCAGATCGACATGAGTTCGTTCAGGAAGACAAGCGTGCGATCCAGCGCCTTGCTGTGGCTTTCGGCATCGAAGGACCCCCGCGCATCGCACGAGAACCCGTGTCCTGCCGGATACGTGTGCACAGGGATGCCAGGGTGGGCCGCCTTCACGGCATCGACGTCTGTCATCGGGATCGCATGGTCTGTCTCGCCGAAGTGCAGCATAACCGGACACTTCGGGGTTTCGTCTTTCATCTTCGCAATCTCGCCGCCGTAGTATCCGACCGCTGCTGTCAGACCCGGCATACGGCTCGAGCACGCCCAGGCGAGCGAGCCGCCCCAGCAATACCCGATCACCGCGACCGGCATCTCCAGATCCAGCAGAACGTCCGCGGACGCGGTGATGTCTTTCAGGGCATCCCCGGTTGAGACGTATCCCTTGAATTCGCGGCCCCGTTCTACGTCGGCGGCCTCGTACCCCAACTCGATGCCGGGTTCGATCCGATCAAAGAGGGCGGGCGCAATGGTCGAGAAACCTTGGGCCGCGAACCTGTCCACAACCGACCGGATGTGTTCGTTCACACCGAAGATCTCCTGCAGCACAACCAGACCGCGCGGGGCATCGCCCGCCGTGTAGGCCGTCAGACTGTGCCTGTCCGACGCCGCCAACGATATTGTCTCGCCCAAGGATTCCTCCATGCAATCGCACTCGACACTTCTGCCTGCAAATGAAACGCTTGGCTAGAGTTTGGCGGGAGCGATGACGTTGGGCAGAGAGAGCAAGGCCATCGCGATCGTCGTGGTCTGTGCGGCGCTTTGGGGGTTCTGGTGGCTGCCTGTCAGCCTGATGGAACGCGCGGGGTTCCAGGGGCCGTGGATCGCGTTCGCGCTGAATGTCGTCACTCTCCCCGTCGCAGCCATCGCCGCCTGGCTTGGCGGATGGCAGATGTCGGGACGCGCGGTGCTTGGGGCGCTGCTGATCGGGTTGGCAGTCTCGCTCTACGCCATGGCCGCCAGCTACACGGATTTCATTCGGGCCGTGATCCTGTTCTACTTCGCACCCGCCTGGTCCACGCTGATCGAGATAATTTGGTTCCGCCGCAAGTGGACCCGTTGGGTGACGTTGGCGCTGAGCCTGTCCTTTACCGGCATTCTGCTGATCAGTCGGGGCGAGATCTCGTTCGACGGGCTGGGTGCGGTGGGTGATTGGATGGCGCTGGCCTCTGGGCTATCATGGTCCGTTGGCGTGGCGCTGCTGTTCTCCGGCGAGCGGGCGAACGTGACCGGTGCGTTCCTCGTGACGTTGCTGGGCGGGGCGGGAGCGGCTCTGATCGTGGGTCTAGTCGACGGTAGCTTGGCGGGCGGTCTCCCGGAGATCCGGTTGACCGAAACACTCGAGGCTGCGGTGGTGGGTGTGCTGTATCTCGGGATCCTGCTGGGGGGCACGCTCTGGGGCGCATTCCGTCTGCCACCCGCCGTGATGACCTATCTGCTGAGCGTCGAGATTCTGGGCGGCGTTCTGTCCTCGGCCATTCTCCTTGATGAACGGTTTGGCGTGTTCGAGATCGGCGGCGCGGTCTGCATCCTCGCAGCGGTGTTTGTTGAGGTGCTCAGCCGACGGGACTCGGCAGTCAGGCCCTAGAGCCACAGTGGTCAGCGCTGGGCGTATTCTCCGCCCTGGTAGCGCATCGTGGCACCATTGACTTCCAGATCCAGCCAGCCGTTCAGTTTGGTGATGCCCGGACGTATCGTTGCCACGGCCCAGCGGCCGATGGCGCGGGGTTTCTCGGGTTGTAGGTCAAGGACAAAGCCGTCGCAGCGCCGCGCCCCGCAGAACTTGCCACCGAGGATCATCAACGCCTCGGGGGCGCCGTCGCCGTTGAGGTCGATTAGTTTAAGGCTCCGGATCTCTGGGATGTCGCCGCCTGCATAAGCGGCGGCAAATGCCAGCGCCTTCGTACGTTCGGGGCTTTCGGGCGTAATGTCACGCAGCGTGGCCCAGCGTTCGCGGCAGAAGTCCAACATGTGCGACAGCGCTGTCTCCGCACCAGCGAGCGGAATGGGCCCTGCATCCTCCGGCACCACCGTGAAGCGCCGCGCCACGGTCAGGGCATTCAGGGCCGGATTGTCCGCCGAGACCGTGAGGACGAACATGCCCTTCGGGCGGTCATAGTGTGCTTCGCTCAATCCGTATTCCAATCGGTCGATGCGCACCTTCACCTGCTTGGGCGGCGGCTCGCCTGCAAAGAGCTTTGCCCGAAACGACAGCTGCAGTTCCCCTGGGTTGGTCAAGATGGGCGAGGCGACCCGGGATTGGTCGGCGCTGAGTTGTCGGGCTGATCGCCCGCCGCAAGCGACCTCGACCTCCGCCTTGCTCGATCGAGCGGCAGCTTGGAACCAGGTGCCGTCATCCAGCGTCTCGGCCCGCCACTCTGCCCAGGCCAGGGCTGCGGGCAGCAACAAGACCAAGGTGAGCGCAGCGATCCGCATGAGCAACCTCCTACCGGGTAATCAGCGTCCCCGCGCCGTGCTCGGTGAACAACTCCAGCAGAACGCCGTGCGGTTGTCGTCCGTCCAGAATGACCGCGGCTCCGCACCCTGCCTGCATCGCCGCGAGCGCTGTCTCGACCTTCGGAATCATGCCACCTGCGATGGTGCCGTCGGCCATGAGGGAGGCAACATCTGCCGGCGTGAGCTCGGTCAGCACGCGACCCTCCTTGTCCTTCACGCCCTGGACGTCGGTCAGCAACATAAGCCGTTCGGCCTCCATGGCACCGGCGATGACACCTGCCGCAGTGTCACCGTTGATGTTGAAGGTCTGATCGGGTTCGCGGCCTGCGCCCACGGGGGCAACAACGGGAATGAAGTCCGATTCGATGAAGATCTTCAGCACGCGCGGGTTCACTTCCACCGGCGCACCGACCCAGCCCAGATCCAGTACTTGTTCGATATGGCTCTCGGGATCCTTCTTCGTCTTCAGTGCTTTCTCACAGACGATCAGATTTGCGTCCTTGCCCGAGAGGCCGACGGCTTGACCGCCCTGCGCATTGATTGCAGCAACAATCGATTTGTTGATGCGCCCCGCCAGAACCATTTCGACCACTTCCACGGTCTCCTCGGTGGTGACACGCAGGCCGTCCTTGAACTCCGACTGCACGCCCAGCCGATCCAGCATCTGGTTGATCTGCGGCCCGCCACCGTGGACCACGACCGGATGCACCCCGCACTGCTTCATCAGCACGATGTCGCGGGCGAAGTTCGCCATCGAGTCCGCATCGCCCATCGCGTGGCCGCCAAACTTCACGATGACGGTCTTGCCATCATAGCGCTGCAGGTAGGGCAGCGCCTCGGACAGCGTACGTGCCGTTGCCAGCCAGTCCCGTTTCATGGCTTTCGAGTACTCCATCCCCCGGCCCTCCGTTGCAGAGGTTTCCTACTTGTTATCGCGGGCGGGGGCGGGGTCCAAGGGGGCTTATGCAGCGCGTGCGTGGGCCTGCTCGAGCACGCGAAGCCAGCCAAGCAGAGCCAGCAGCACGACCGCGACCCCCGTCAGCATCCAAAGCGGGGTTGCGAACTCGCCCGTGGCCCCTGCAACCACACCGATGGACAGCGGGCCAAGGACTCCCCCGATCTCGGCGACCGTGAAGAACATCCCGCCAGCCATCCCGGCGCGTTCCGGGGGAACGCCCGGGGCATCCATGAGCAGGAGGATAGCGACAGTCATCATCGACGACCGCGCGATCCCCTGCAGGATCAGCCCGGTGGCCAGCCCGATGCTTGGCATCAGTTGCAGCAGCATCGTGGCGACGAGGATGCCGACGAACAGGGCGAACATGATTGGCACGCGGCGGGCCGGTGTGGCGAAGCGCGGGATGAGCAGCGCGGCGGCCACACCGACGATCGTGGGGATCGAGGCCCAGTCGGACGCGCTCACCGGGTCCATGCCCTTGGCGCGCAGGATCTCTGGCAGCCAGTTGGTCAGCCCATGGTTCAATAGGAAGATCCCGATGGACATCAACAGGACGATCTGAACCGTACGGAGCCGAGACAGTTCGACCAGCGCCGCCAACGAGTTGGCTTTCGACAGTCCGCCTACCTTGCCGTCGCGGGCGCGAGCCTCTGAATGCCGCGAGATCAGGAACCAGACGATCCCGGACGCCAATACAAACCCGGCGATGATCCAGAGCACGATGCGCCAGGATTCGACCGCCGGCAGAATGGACCGCTGCACCAGCCAAAGGACCGAGATTCCGCCCAGCGCAGGTCCGGTCATGTAGATACCCATGGCCATGCCGCGTGAGGCACCCGTGAACCAGAGCGCGATCAGCTTTGGTGCCCCGATTGAGACAAGCGGCCCGCCGATGCCAAAGACGGCCACCGCGAAGAACATGAAGAGCTCGGAGTCCGCTGCTCCGCGCAATGCGAGCGACGCCGCCATGACGACGGCCGACATCAACAAGCCGAGGGCAACGCCCGTGCGGTCCATCAACGCCCCGAGCGGAAGGGCGGCAGCAATGTAGGTCAGCTGCCAGGCACCCAACACAGCCCCCATGCCGCCGGGGGCAGCACCCAGATCAGCCGCGATCTCGGTCACCATCGGTGCCATCGACGCAATGCAGAGACCGAACGAGAAGTACATCAGCCACACGCCGAAGAGCACGACCCAGCGGTAGGGATGGGGTTCTTCGTCGATCTTGCTTGGGCTGGTCATGTCCCGGATCTAGCATGCTGCAAGTCCGACGCGAATCCGTCCCTTGATGGTTGATGACCGGCACCGCCGCACGCCGAGAATCGGTCTGTCACACGGCAACCCGTAGCTGGCGTAGTGCCTCCGCCCCGGCAATCGCGGCGCTCATGGCCATGTTGAGGGACCGCACGCCATCCTTCATGGGGATGCGCAGGCGGGCATCTGCCGCCTCGTGCACCTCTTCGGGTAACCCGGCACTTTCCCGGCCGATCAGCAGGACGTCGCCAGCCCGGAAGCTGAAGTCCCAGAGATCGCTTGTGCTGCGTGTCGTCATGGCGACCAGCCGTCCCTCTCGCGCCATCTCAAACTGCGTCCAAGATGCATGATGGGCGATTTCAGCGTGCGCTGCGTAGTCCAGGGCGCGAGACCGTACAGCGCCCAATGAGAAGGGAAATCCGCACGGTTCGATGACATCCAACGGCAGGCCCAGGCACGCGCAGGTTCGAATCACCATGCCCACGTTTGGGGCAAGGTCGGGCTGGAACAGCGCCAATCGGATCGATTTCTCACAGTTCGTAATCATGTGCGTCGGCTTGTCCGCTGGACCCGTGTCATTTCCATACGATATTGCGCACCGTAAGCAGAGCCCCTAAGGGGCGAGGTGGATAGGTCGGTCTGCTCACACGGACCACCCGATGCAGGATGGAGAGAGACGTGTCCGGAGACGGAAACCGCCGCGATTTTCTGTATGTCGCAACAGGCGCATCAGGCGCCATTGTCGTCGGCGCCGCTGTTTGGCCGCTGGTAGACCAGATGAACCCTTCGGCCGACGTGCTCGCCCTCGCCTCGATCGAGGTCGATGTGTCCAGCATGGATCCGGGATCGCAGTTGACGGTGAAGTGGCGCGGCAAGCCCGTGTTCATCCGCCGCCGGACCGATCGTGAGATCCAGGCTGCCCGGGATGTGGCGCTCGCAGACTTGCCAGATGGCGAGGCGCGCAATGCGAACCGAGACGGAGCGGATGCAGAGGACCAGAACCGGACGCTGGATCCGGATGGCGAGTGGCTGGTGATGATGGGTGTCTGTACCCACCTCGGGTGCGTGCCTCTTTCGGACTCCGGAGACTTCAACGCGTGGTTCTGCCCCTGCCATGGGTCACACTACGACACGTCAGGACGTATCCGTAAGGGGCCGGCGCCCGAAAACCTGCCGGTACCACAGGCACAGTTCGTGTCCGAAAACGTGATCAAGCTGGGCTAAGGAGATCTCCATGGCCGGAATTCCGCACGAGCCGTACGAACCGGGTACCAAGATCGAGAAGTGGGTTGACCGCCGCCTGCCGATCGGCGGCATCATCCACTCGACGCTGACGATCCCAACGCCGAAGAACCTGAACTGGATGTGGATCTGGGGCATCGTCCTCACCGTCTGCCTTGCACTTCAGATCATCACCGGGATCGCGTTGGTCATGCACTATGTGCCTGACACCGAGAAAGCTTTCGCCTCGGTCGAACACATCATGCGTAACGTGAACGGCGGCTGGCTGCTTCGCTACGCGCACCAGAACGGCGCGATGCTGTTCTTCGCGGCAGTGTACCTGCACATCTTCCGCGGCCTCTATTACGGGTCTTACAAGGAACCGCGCGAGATCACGTGGATCCTGGGTATCCTCATCTATCTTCTGATGATGGCAACGGCTTTCATGGGCTACGTGTTGCCCTGGGGCCAGATGTCATTCTGGGGCGCCACCGTCATCACGAACCTGTTCTCGGCCATCCCGCTGATCGGCGACGATATCGTCGTATGGTTGTGGGGTGGGTTCTCTGTCGACAACCCCACGCTGACGCGCTTCTTCTCGCTGCACTACCTGATGCCGTTCCTGATCGCGGGTCTGGTCGTGCTGCACATCTGGGCGTTCCATTCGACGGGTAACAACAACCCGACGGGCGTGGAAGTCCGGCGCGACTCGGTTGACGTTGCCAAGCGAGACACCGTGCCGTTCTGGCCCTACTACGTGATCAAGGATCTCTACGCATTGGCGCTGATTTTGGCGGTCTTTGTCTTGATCGTCTTCTTCATGCCGAACTTCCTTGGGCACCCCGACAACTACATCGAGGCGAACCCGCTCGCCACGCCCGCGCACATCGTTCCCGAGTGGTACTTCCTGCCATTCTACGCGATCCTGAGGGCAATCACGGACGACCTCTGGATCATCCAGATCCTGCCGATCGACGGCAAGCTGGGCGGTGTGCTGGCGATGTTTGGTGCCATCGCGGTGCTGGCAGTTGTACCGTGGCTGGACACTAGCCGCGTGCGGTCGGGCCGCTATCGCCCGCAGTTCAAGTGGTTCTTCTGGCTGCTGGTCTTCGACTTCTTCCTGCTAATGTGGGTTGGGGCGATGCCCGCGGAGGAGCCTTTTGCCACGATCTCGTTGCTGGGAACTGTCTACTGGTTCGCGTACTTTCTGGTGATCCTCCCGCTCCTGGGAATTACCGAAAAGCCGCTGCCACAGCCTGCAACGATTGAAGAAGCGTTCGACGCCGAGCATCCGCCGGAGCCGCGCTCGACAGGTGGCGCCGTTGCCACGCCGGCAGAATAAGCCGGTCGAGGAGAGAAAGAGATGATGAAGAACCACATCATTCCGACGGTGCTTGCAGTTGGGCTCGCGCTTCCAGGGGCCGCCCTTGCAGCCGGCGGCGAGACCATCGTCGAGGATCCTGCGTTTTCGTTCGAGGGACCTTTCGGCACGTACGACCGGATGCAACTTCAGCGCGGGTTCCAGGTGTTCCAGGAAGTCTGCGCGGCATGTCACGGCATGAAGTTCGTGTCATTCCGTAGTCTGGGAGAGCCAGGTGGGCCGGAGTTCCCCGCCGAGCAGGTCAAGGCGATCGCCGCACTCTACGAGCTTCCCGCAACACCGGGCGAGCCGTTCGTCGATTCGTCGGGGGAGCGTCAGGAGGAAGCCATCTATGGCGATCTGCGCATGGCACTGCCGACCGACAGTTTCCCGGCAAATGACAGCCAGAACGCTCCGGACCTCAGCCTGATGGCCAAGGCACGGGCGGGCTTTCATGGTCCATCGGGCCTGTTGCTGAATCAGCTAAGGAAGGGCATCGGTGGCCCCGAGTACATCTACTCACTGATGACCGGGTATGTAGATCCCCCAGCATGTGCGCCGGAGGACTTCGACGGATGGTACAACACCGCATTCGGTGCAGGTGGCTATCCGGAAGAGTGCAAGGATGAAAAGGGCAAGCACACTACGCCCGGGTCATGGATCTCCATGCCGCCGCCTCTGATGGAAGGTCTGATCGAGTATCAGGTTTATGGTGGTGATGAGAACACACCGCTGGCGCCGGAGGCGACTGTCGAGCAGATGGCCATGGACCTCTCGGCGTTCATGATGTGGACTGCCGAACCGAAGATGGTCGAACGCAAGGAGGCTGGCTTTCGGAACTTGGTTTTCATCCTGCTGCTCGCTGTGCTGCTCTACTACACCAACAAAAAGCTCTGGATGCCGATCAAACATCGGGAAGAGTGACGAGACGTCACCGGTAGCTGCTGATGTAAACCCCGTCCGGCATCCGGGCGGGGTTTCTCGTTGCATCAATTTGCGCTAAGGCCGCGCCGGATTCTCTGGAACATCCGCGTCAGGATCACGAGCAGACAATGTCTTTCAACACATTTGGACACATCTTCAGGGTGACGACGTGGGGTGAGAGCCACGGGCCCGCGCTCGGCGCGACCGTAGACGGCTGTCCGCCCGGGGTTGCGCTGGACGAGGGCTCGATACAGCACTGGCTGGATCGTCGGCGACCTGGGCAAAACCGTTTCACTACCCAGCGCCGCGAGCCCGACACCGTGGAGATACTGTCCGGGGTCTTCGAAGGGTACACGACGGGGACGCCGATCCAGCTGATGATCCGCAATCAGGATCAGCGCTCGAAGGACTACGGCGATATCGTTGAGAAGTTTCGTCCGGGACATGCGGACTACACTTATTGGGTTAAGTACGGGATTCGCGACCACCGCGGCGGTGGGCGCTCGTCTGCACGGGAGACCGCAGCGCGGGTCGCGGCGGGCGGTGTTGCACGGGCGGTTCTTGCGCAGTTGGTTCCCGAACTGTCGATCCGCGGCGCCATGGTGCAGATGGGCCCTCGCAAGATTGATCGCGCCGCGTGGGATTGGGGGCAGATCGAAGAAAACCCGTTTTGGACCCCCGATCCGGCCGCAGCTGAGGACTGGGCTGCCTATCTCGATGATCTTCGGAAATCCGGGAACTCCGTCGGGGCGGTGATCGAAGTTGTAGGTTCAGGCGTCCCGCCGGGTCTGGGAGCTCCAATCTACGCCAAACTGGACTCGGATCTCGCCGCAGCGATGATGTCCATCAACGCGGTCAAGGGCGTGGAGATTGGCGCAGGGATGGCGGCAGCGGCGTTGACTGGCGTGGAGAATGCGGACGAGATGGCCTGGGGCAACGACGGTGCGCGTTTTCTGTCCAATGAGGCCGGCGGCGTTCTGGGCGGCATCTCGACTGGGCAGGATGTGGTCGTAAGGTTTGCCGTGAAGCCCACGAGTTCGATTCTCACGCCACGCCAGACGATCGACAAGGAAGGCAACCGAACCGAGATTGTCACCAAGGGGCGGCATGATCCCTGTGTCGGCATCCGCGCCGTACCTGTGGGCGAGGCGATGATGGCGTGCGTGTTGCTCGATCAGGTCCTGCTGCACCGGGCCCAGATGGGAAGCAATCGAGGTGACGTAGGGCCGGCGTTGTAACCGGGCTCTTTGCGCGGGCGCAAAGAGATGCGCCTTACCCTCGGTCTGC
The DNA here is from genome assembly GCA_039033215.1 of Pseudomonadota bacterium. Taxonomy (GTDB): domain Bacteria; phylum Pseudomonadota; class Alphaproteobacteria; order Rhodobacterales; family Rhodobacteraceae; genus Thermohalobaculum. The sequence continues at coordinate 40,973 of JBCCDA010000001.1, forward strand.
GGCTACGCCTGGCCCGAGGCGCTGGCGCCCGGACCGACACTCACTGCCCAAAGTAACTGCAGCCCTCGCCACAACTGCCGCGCCGGACTGTGACGCGATAGAGGCCTGGAAGGTGCGGGGTGGCGCGCTCCCAGATGTACCTGGTGATGTTCTCGAGAGTAGGCAGACCAAGGTCAGGGACTTCATTCAGGTAGGTGTGGTCGAGCGTCTTGCGGATCGGGTCGAGCACGCGTTCCACCTCTTCGAAGTCGCAGATCCAGCCGGTATCCGCCGCAGGCCTTCCCCTGAGGACGATCTCGGCCTTGAAGGAATGACCGTGGATATTGGCGTACCGATGCCCTTCGGCTACGTTCGCCCCCAACTGGTGCGCCGCCTCGAACGTAAATTCCTTGAAGATCTCGATCATTTCCGGGTCTCCTGTCGGGCGCGGCTGATCTCACAGCCCGGCAGGGGGGTCAAGTTCTGCGATGCCGAAATCGTTCAGGGGATGCCGAGCGATTTGTGAGACTGAACGGAGAGGCGCCAGCGGGGATCTTCCTTGCAGAAATCGATGGCTGCAAGTGTGTTACGTGCGATCAGTGGACCGTCCATCGGCTGGATGAGGCGGTACCGGAACGCAAGCCCGACGAAATCATCGGGATGGTTCTCGTCCTGAGGATAGACAAGCTTCAGCTCATCGCCTGTGGTTTGCGCAAGGGTTGCCTGCGCCTTGGGGCTGACGCAGATCCAATCAATGCCATCGGGTGCGGCGATCGTTCCGTTCGTCTCGACCGCGATCTCGAACTCCTGTGCGTGCAGCGCCTCGATCAGTGCCGGATCAAGCTGCAGCAGTGGCTCACCGCCGGTACAGACGACGAAGCGGTTTGGCCCGTCTTCCGGCCAGTGCGCCGCTACGGCCTCTGCAAGCGCCACGGCGTTTGCGAATCTGCCCCCCCCGACTCCGTCGACACCCACGAAGTCCGTATCGCAGAACCGGCAAACGGCCGTCGCCCGGTCCCGCTCCAGCCCGGACCAAAGGTTGCATCCCGCAAAGCGCAGGAACACCGCAGGCCGGCCGGCCTGAACGCCTTCGCCCTGCAGCGTGTAGAAGATCTCCTTCACGGCATAGCTCATGACGCTGTCCACCTCTCCCATCCGGCGGCGCGTAGCTCGCAAGCCGGGCAGGACCCGCAGCCAAAACCCCATGGGTGCTCGTGCGTCCGGTCGCCGAGGTAGCACGAATGGGAATGCGCGCGGATTTCAGCGACCAGAGCGGCACCACCAAGCTCATCGGCCATCGCCCAGGTGCCAGCCTTGTCGACGAACATCAGAGGTGTGTGCAGCACAAACCGCGTCTCCATGCCGAGGTTCAGCGCAACCTGAAGCGCCTTGATCGTGTCGTCGCGGCAATCCGGATAACCAGAGTAGTCTGTTTCGCAAACACCCGTGACAAGGTGCTTCACACCCCTGCGGTAGGCCAATGCGCCTGCGAGCGTCAGGAACATGATGTTCCGTCCCGGCACAAAGGTCGTCGGCAGACCGTTCGTTCCCATTTCGATCGCGACTTCTTCGATCATCGCGGTCCCGCCGAGCTGCGCAAGCGTCGGCAGATCGAGGACGGTGTCGTTTCCGAGACGGGCGTCCCAATCGGACCTGAACGCTCTGATCGCCTTGATCAGGGTCTGACGCTGATCCAGTTCGACCCGGTGACGTTGGCCATAGTCGAACCCGATTGTCTCGACACGGTCAAAGCGGTCGAGTGCCCAGACTAGGCATGTCGCGCTGTCCTGGCCGCCGGAAAACAACACAAGGGCTGCCGTCTCGTCCATCGGGCCCGCTCCTAGCGTTCACCGGCCCACAGGGCCGGCCGGTCGGAAGGTCCCCGTCGCGCGTCAGCGCGCCGGGGACCGCGCGAAATCTGGTCTTGCCTAACCAACAGCCGGTCGGAAGGGTCGCTGCGCCCGCAGGGCGGAGCGGTCCGCGAGAAACCAGGTTGATCGCATTCAGCCATTTGCGCGTTTGAGCATGGGTCCGGTCGAGGCGCCCCCCACGACGTGCACATGGAGATGCGGCACCTCCTGGTTTCCGTCCTCACCTGCGTTCGAGAGCATCCGAAAACCGTTGCCGCCTACCGGCTCGGCGACGCCGGTCTTGCGGCAGACCGCGCCAAGGGCCCGGACGAAATCCACAATCTCGGCCTCGCTGGCCTCGGCGGCGAAATGATCTGCGTTCACGTAAGGGCCCTTTGGAATCACCAGCACGTGGACGGGTCTTTGCGGCTCGATATCCTCGAACGCGAGCGTGTGGTCTGTCTCCAGCACGGTCTTGTTCGGGATCTCGCCGCGCAGGATCCTGGCGAAGATGTTCTGCTCGTCGTAGCTGTAACTCATGGCCGCTCCGGTCATTGGATCAGTCGTTCGTATTCGCGCGCGACGTGATCTGCGTGAGCGCGGGGTAGGTGCAGAAAATGGCCGATATCCGTCGCATTGTCATCTCGGCTTCGCGACAAGTCGTTAATGAAAATGCTCCCTCGGAACCGCGCGCGCAGATCACGTGTGGCCATATGGAACTCCGCCTCAAGGGCTTTGCAGGCCTCGGCACGTTCGAACAGGCCGCTGTTGGCGTGCACCAGCGCGACGCGCTCCGCATGACCCACCAGGTGAGCCTCGCCCAGCACGCGCTCAAGCAGCATGATCCGCACAGTGCCGGCAAACCGCGCGAGATCTTCGATGACCTCCCGACGGCCAGGATCCACGCACAAGATCAAACGCTTGCCCTCGACCGCATCGAGAACCAGGTTCATCAGCGCCTGTCGATGCTCGTTACGCTTGTAGAGACCGCTCTCGAGGTTTCCAAGCGACAGCGGCAAATCGACGTCTTCGTCGAAGACGTATCCGAACGCAGGGGTTTGGGTGACGTGTCCTGCGATCTCGGCCGCTTGCGTGCCCAGGTGCCAGATCTTCGATGCGACGATCAGAACCTCAGCGTCCTCCCTTGGGGATATCGCCTGCTGCCAGAACCGCTGGGCGTACCGCTGGCCTGTGCGACCTCTGCCCGCAAGATAGCCGTAGAGACCGGTTTTCGGTCCGCCTTCCGGTAAATCGGCGTCCCAGGATCCAAAACGCTCGAACAGCCGTCGCTGGAAGTCTGCATCGTGGCTGGAGATCTTGCGCGCGAAGGGCTGCGGCTGGCTTCTCAAGTAGGCATCGTGATCGGCATGGAACACAACAGGCATCCCGTAGTCCGAGAACAGCAGGCTGGTCGGCGGTTCGCCCGAGATCTGATCCCGCGGCACGAGTTGGGCCACCAAGGTCTGAAAGAACGTCTCGTCCGGAATCCAGGTCGTGCGAAAGAAGCGGATCAGATCACGCCGCACGGACAGGAGCTTCTCGATCCGTTCGACCGTGCTGGCCCGAAGCACCCACCATTGCGAGCCAATGTGAACCCGGATCCCCTCAGGGGTCGTGCGTGACATGCCCAACCATCGCTGGGCGTTGAGGCTTGTGTAGAACAGACCCTTGCGCTTGCGCTCGTTGAACCAATGTCGATAGATCAGCCGATCTTCGCGCAGGCCTGTCCTGATCCAGTTGGTGTCGAAGAAGTCATGTGCTTCGATGTGATCCATCTCGCGATCCAGGAACCCGTCCAGGAAGCTCCGCGACTTCGTCGGGCAACAATCGCCTGAGATCAGGAAATAGTGTGTGATGCCGTCGAACTCGCGCCGTGCCGCCCGAAGCAGGTTGAGGCTGGCCGCCACCAGCGACCACTCCCCCCATCCGCAACGCAGGCGCCTTGCAAAGGTGATCCGCTCTTCGGTCGCCAGCCCCTCACGGATCGCTCGGGCGGCTGGTGCGGGCATGTTGGCATCGACGTGAATCGCGACACAGTCGCCGTGGGTCGTAAGCGCCCGCGCCTGATGGATGACCCGCTCCGGGTCTTTGTGGACCATCAAGAGAAAGGCGATCTTCGCCATGCTTGACCTGCTCTCCCGGACGCACGATCTCTACAGTCGCCTCATCGGTCTTGCCCCAAGGGCTTGGTCCCTGCAAGCGGGCCGACCGCCTTGCGACGACTTAGTCAAAAGCTTGACAGTTTCGAGTTTACCTTTTGTAACCAGTTTCCCGCGAAACAGCGGGCGGAGGAGTTGAGCGTGGATTATCCGGGCACATGGGTGAATACCAGTGCGACCCTGATCTATCGGGTCGTGCCCAAGTGCGCGTGCTCGACTATTGGTCAGATCCTCTATCACGGCGATCATGGCGAGTTCTACGAAGGCGACATCCACGATGCCAAGGAAGGCTTGTGGAAGTGGAACGGCAACGTCGACAAGGATCGCGCCCGTGAAGTCATTGCCAGCACAGTCGAGCAGGGCGAAGCGCTCAGCTTTACGTGTGTTCGCAACCCGTACACCCGCATCCTGTCATGTTTTCTGGACAAGATCTGCGGGATCCAGCGCTCGGGGAACAGATATCGCGCTGACCTCGTGCCGATGATCTGCGAGCGCTACGACATGAGGATCGGCGAGACGCCGGACGATGACTTTGACCAGATCGCGGCCTTCCGGAAGTTCCTGCTGTTCGTTCGTGATACTGTGAAGTACCGCCACCCCATGCACCCCGACATCCACTGGTCACCCATGTCGGGCCACGCCGCGACGCTGGTGAACAATGGCGGGCGATACGACATCGTCTTCCCCACCGAAGGGTTCAACCATGGCATGAACGCGATCCTTGATCGTGTCTCCTTGCCACACCAGGCCAATCTGGACGCCTTGCCGCGGTTCAACGAGTCCGAGGGGCACGGGCCCAAGCGGGAACATCCCGTCGAAGCTTACTTTGACGACCTCGCAATTCACATCATGAACGACATCTATGATCGTGACTTCGACGTGTTCAGGTACGATCGTGACCCGGGCCGGGCCGGGCCGGTTGAACCCCTGAATGCAGACGAGATCACGGCAGCTCTGCGAAGATGACACCCCGGCCTTCCTAGGGCAGCCGATGAGCGATATGAGGTTCGCTTGCGGCGTCTTGGGGCAACATGACCGAACGCATCGTATATTTCTTGCTGCACATCCCGAAATGTGCCGGCACGACTGTCGAGACGCATTTCTCGACCTATCTGGGGCCGGCGTTTGCTTACGCCCCCCGCTGGATTAGCCCGTTTCGCGACATCCTCGGCAATCGGTACCGGCATCAGACGCTGACCGACTTTGCGAAGGTTCGCGCCGTTTCGGGCCACTCGCTGAGCACCGGAATGCGCTCGCTGTTTCCCGGTGCCGAGATTCGGGAATCGGTGCTCCTGCGGGACCCGACCGGCTACCTGCTCAGCTTGTACAACTACCGCTGGACGCGTCACACCGAAGGGTGGGGGGCCGAGCCCCCCAGTTTTGAACGCTGGTACGCCCGCCAACGCCGCAATCCGATGAGCCGGTTTCTGCTGAACCGATACTTCGAGCAGGGGGTGCCTGCGCTCTACCGTCTCAGCTCGGCCATGAGATTATCCTATCTGGAAGAGCGCCTCAGCCGGTTTCACTTCGTGGGTAGTTACCGGTTCGCCACGGACATGATTGAGGAGATTTCGCGCCAACTGGGCCTTCCCCAAACGGTGGCGGACCGCAACGTTAATGCCGAGCGGAAGCTCCTGGCTGCCGACCTGCCGCTTCGGATGCGGCAAAGGATCGAAGCGGAGAATGCGCTGGACCAGGCGCTGTTCGATCGTTGGGCGGAGCGGCGGTGGAAAGGTCACCCGGACAGCCCTGCGCCAGATCTTTCAACCAAGGATCATGCCAGGTACCTGCTTGGGGACATCTCGAACGTCATCCTGCGCAAGTCGATCACGTAGACGCAGGCTGCCGGCTGGACGTCAGCGATAAAAAAACTTCTTCCAGATCAGGCTGCTCGGTCGAAATATCCTTGACTTCCAGTCCTTTAGCGCGGGCGGTCTCGATCAGCGCGGGGGCGTCGAGGGCCGATCGCGAGTACGTAAGCGCCAGCAGGTCGGGGGCTCGACGCGCAACCGTGACGCCCGGGCCGAAGTCCGCCACCTCCTGCGAGGGGGCGGCGAGGTGGAGCAGCAAGGTCTTGGTGTCCAACCGCCCCAAGAGGTCCTGCGTCGGCTCGCACGTCACAACCTCGCCGTGGTTTATGATGGCGATCCGGTCGCACATCGCCTCGGCCTCCTCCAGGTAGTGCGTCGTCAGAATGATCGTCTTCCCTAAGTCGTTGAGCTGACGGACATATTCCCAAAGCATCTGGCGAAGTTCGATGTCCACTCCGGCCGTCGGCTCGTCGAGCACAAGGACGGCAGGATCGTGGACAAGGGCCTTCGCGACCAGCAGGCGCCGCCGCATCCCGCCGGACAAAGTACGCGCGTAGGCCCGTGCCTTGTCCGCGAGTCCGACCCGCTCCAGGATCTCCGCCGTCCGGCGCTGCGCCTTCGGCACGCCGTAGAGCCCAGCTTGCACCTCGAGTGCCTGAAAAGGCGTGAAGAATGCGTCGAGGTTGAGCTCCTGCGGCACCACCCCGATCGCAGCGCGCGACTGGCGCGGATTGATGTCCTGATCGAAACCCCAGATCTTGACGGTGCCGGAGGACTTGAGGACCAACCCAGCCAAGATGTTGATAAACGTGGACTTTCCAGCCCCGTTCGGCCCCAGAAGTCCAAAGACCGACCCGGCCGGGATGTCGAGATCAACGGACTTGAGGGCCTGTTTTGGCGGAGACTTTCGGGAACGCTGATAGGTTTTCACCAGGCCGCGGACCTCGATGGCGTTCTCTGGCATGGGGGCTCCTTTCCGGGCCACGGTACTTGGACCGCGACCCCCGCCGCGTCAATGGCGGAGCGCCGGGTCCGCCCTGGCGCCAGGATTCAACCCGTATTGCAGGCGTATTGCATCCGTATTGCTCGCGTATTGCAGCTGTATGTACAGAAAGTCGACGGGTTAACGGGCGGTGAGGCTGTGGCCACGGCCCGGGCAGGCAGAACAGCGCCGGATCCACGTGACCGCGCGCGGCCACCTCCTGCCCTCTCCAGCGATCAGACGGCGGCTGCCTGGCGGAAGGCGTCGGCGATCAGGACACCGTCCTTTTCCGGCAGCAGCAGTGGGTCCTGGGTCAGGGCGATCTTGGCAACCGCGAAGCTGGGGCCGGGGATCCTGAACAACATCTCGACAAGCTCGGGCACCTGGTCCATCGCGGTGACGTGAAGTGTCTGCGCGATCCCGGCCGCGCGGGCCATGGCACACATGTCGGTCGTAGCGGCAAGGCCCGGTTGCTTGCCGGTCTCGCCGAAATGTTCGTTGTCCAGGACCAGCACCGCGAGGTTCGTGGGCGCCTGCGCGCCGACGACGCTGAGCGAGCCGATGCCCATCATCATCTCGCCGTCCCCGGTCAGGCAGAGGACCCGCCGCTGGGGCCGTGCCAGGGCCACGCCCAAAGCGGTCGGCAGCGCCAGCCCCATGCCGCCCCAGGAATAGAGGTAGTCATCCGAATGCCCGGCCGCGAAGCAGTCCCAGGTCGGCGAGCCCAGACCGGGCACCACAAGCGCGCCGTCGCGGGCGTCCAGCACGGCCTTGGTCAGCGGGCGGCGTTCGAGGTAATTGTCGCTCATCGTCTTGCCCTCATCGCCCGAACCCCTTGGCCCCGATGATCCGCTGGCTGACCAGGACGGCGCAGCTCTGGCCGCCGTTGAAGGCGAGATCCGCAGCGGCGGCGAAGGTCTCGCCGACCTCCTCGGCGCGGTCGACCGGGTAGACGTTGACGCCCATGGTATCCAGGAACTTGGGCACGGCGCGCCCGGCGGGGACCTGCCACGGGTTGAACTCGCCCCAATGCCCGCGCATCGTGACCAGCATGAGGCAGGGCGCGCGCATCACACGCGGCATGCCCAGCGCATTCATGCAGTTGCCGACGCCCGAGGATTGCATCGCGATCATGCCGCGCTGTCCGCCAAGCCAGAGCCCGGTCGCAATGCCGATCCCTTCTTCTTCGGTCGTCAGCGTGACGACGCGCACGCCTGGATCCGTCTGGCAGGTTTGCAGCAGTTTGGTCAGGCCCCCGTCGGGGATCGTGCAAACAGTGGCGATCTCCTGCGCCTTGATCTGGGCGAAGACATCCGAGGACCAGTCGTGCGATTGCGGTTCAGCCATTGCGCGACGCTAGGTCGGGTCGTTCGGCCCTGCAAGACCACGTGCCATCAGGTGGGCGATGGCTTTCAGAATGGGCTTTCGGCGCAGCCCTCGGCGGTGATGCTGAGCGGCACGTCGGCTGTGTACCGGCGGGCGTCGAACTCCTCCAGCCCCGCGGCGTTGCGCACGGCGACCGACAGGGCCCGGGCGTCGATGCGGATCGTCGCGTTCTGGAAGTAGCACTCCGGGCCATCGGTGCCGCTGAGCACGACGGCGCGCGCTTCGTAGATGCCGGGGGCGGTGCGGCTCACGCCCGAGAGCGCGTAGACCGAGGCGACGGGTTCCAGTGCCCAGGCGGTGCCGTATTCGAGGACCTCGTTGAACATGGCGATCTGCAGGTCGAGCCGGGGGGAGACATCGGTGGCAGGCCCGTTGTCCAGCACCAGAAGCGATACGCGCAGGTCCGAGGGGAACTGCATGTCCGGGTAGGCCGCGAGGGGTATGTCGCGGGTTGCGCGCACAAGCTCGATGGCCTGTTCAACCCGGGAGAGGGCAAAGCCCGCATCTGCGTCGGCAAACCTGGTCGCGGGTTCCAGCTGGGCGGCTGCGGCGGCTGCGGCGGGTGCGGCGATCGCGAGGCTCAGGGCGAGGGTAAGGGTGCGCAACATCGAAAGCTCCATCCAGATGTGTTCGCGGCGGGGGCCGTTCGGGTTCCGGCCCGGTGGTGAGGGGTCAGGGTGTCATGCCGATCCCGATCTCGGCCGCTCGGCCCGCCAGCGGACTGTCCGACGGCGGGCAGGCGACTGCGAAGCGCCTGTCGGTGACGGCCTGGACGGCACGGGCAATGGTCTCGGCCAGCGGCGTCTCCATGGACCGGGCGTCGTCGGCGAGGTCAAGGACCAGCACGAGCTCGCTTTCGTCGTCCGGTACGGTCATCTCGACCAGCCAGGCCCCCCTGCACGCGGGGCCAAGTGCGGCGACGGACTGGCCGAGCACGTCCACAAGGTCTTCCCCCAGCGGCGCAGGCGCCGAGATGTGGACGCCCTGTCCGGTCTCCTGCACGACCTCGGCGTTGTAGGTGTCCGCGATCCAGCGCAGCTGGTCCGCGTCGAGCACCATGGCGGTGTCACCCGCGATCTGGAGCGGGATCGCCGCATCGGCCAGCATCGCGGCGAGGGCGTCGCCCGGCAGGTCGGCGGTGGCCTGGGGGGTGCTGATCGCTGCCGCAAAATCCTCCGCCGTGAGCCAGGCCCGCGCGATGGTGAGGCCATCCTCCTCGGCCAGGGCGAGCGTCCCGCCGTCGGACGCCGGGACGACGAAACTGGTCCCCGCGAAGGCCTGATAGAACGCCCGCCAGTCGCGGTGCTGATCGCTGGCGACGGCCTTGGCATGGAGGGCGGGAAGGGGGCTCACGATGGGCACTCCGGTTTGGGTTGGCTGAGGGTGAAGCGTGCGACATCGGCCCATACGCGCTTGGCCTGAAGATCGCGGAACAGCAGGTGCCAGCCATCTGGGTAGACGATGATGTCGGTCTCGCCCGGCAGGCGCCCGAAGACCCGGCGCACCGGATCGGCCGGCACGATCTGGTCCTTCTCGCCCAGGAGCATCAGCGACGGCAGACGCGTTGCGGCCGCGGCCTCGGCGGCTCGGTCGGTCAGGCGCACAAGCCCGAACATCTCACGCGCCGAGGGCGGAGACAGGTACAGCGGATCGCGCGCCAGCGCGCGCAACGCCTCGATGTTGTCCGAGGCCTGGATCCGCACGACGCCGCGGCCCGAGAAGCGCGTGTCGGGAACCGCGAGGGCTGCCAGCCAGGCCGCCACCCGGTGCAGCGGCTCCAGTGCATGGCCCCCCCAGATCGCGGGTGCCGACAGGATCAGAGCGTCGACGTCCGCCTTGGGGGCCGCGGCCAGCGCGATCCCGCCCCCCATGGAGTGGCCGAGCAGGATCAGGGGTGTGCAGGGGAAGTGCGCGCGAAGTTGCGCCGTATACCCCTCCGCATCCGCTATCAGGGCATCGGCGCCCGGCCATATGCCACGCGATGGATTTCGCCCGAAGCCGCGCTGGTCCGGCGCCACGGTGACGATACCCTTGTCCGCCCAGGCCTTGGCCGCGTTGGTGAACGATTCGACCCCGTGCCCGCCGTACCCGTGGAGCGCCAGGATGACGGCGCCGGGACGTTCCGGGCCCCAGATCGCCACCGGCACCTGAGCGCCGTCGACTGCCGTCAGCGACGGTGCCCATCCAGGTGCCTCGGGCAGGGGTTTCACCTCGCCCGGGCGCTCGGGCACTTCAACCGCGCTCAGGTCCGTCACGGGTCCTCCCGCGACGCAGCCAGCCAGCAGCAAGGCGCCGATCAGCGAACCAGGCGCGAAACCTCGGACCTCAGCCACGGCACGACCTCCGCATCGAACCACGGATTGCGTTTGAGCCAGCCTGTGTTGCGCCACGACGGGTGCGGCAGGGGAAGGATCGAGGGCCCATGGTCTCGCCAGTTCTTCACAGTATCGGTTACGTTCTTTCCTGTCCGACCGATATGCCAGCGTTGCGCATACTGTCCAATCACCAGCGTGAGGTCAGCCTGCGGCATCAGCGCCATGAGGCGGCTGCGCCACGTCTGGGCACAGATCTTCGGCGGTGGCAGATCGGAGCCCTTGGCATCGTATCCGGGGAAACAGAACGCCATCGGGACGATGCCGATACGGTCCTGATCGTAGAACGTCGCACGGTCGACACCCATCCAGTCCCGCAGCCGGTCGCCTGACGGGTCATCGAACGGGATGCCGGAGGCATGGACCCGCGCGCCGGGCGCCTGCCCGACGATGAGCACTCGGGCTTTGGTCGAGGGTCGGACCACCGGACGCGGCACATGCCCGGTCACGGTCGCCGCGAATTGCTCGGCGCACAGGCGGCAGGCTTCAATCTCGCCCAGAAGGGTCGTCAGGTCGTCGGGCATGGGTCACGTCAGCGTCTCTGCCAGCAGAGTGTTGCCCTATCGGCTCTCGCTGTCCAGAAGGGGGCAACTACCAAGGGAGGGCTTCGTGACCAGTATTGCAGATCGGCTGAAGGCCGCACGGGTCGCACCGGTGATCCGGACAGCAACCGAGGCTGCCGCGCGCCGGGGTGTTGCGCTGCTGTCGGAGGAGGGCTTCGACCTTTTCGAGATCACGCTGACAACCCCTGGGGCCCTGGCCATCATCCGTGATCTCTCCGCGAGACCGGAGCTTTGCGTCGGGGTGGGGACAGTGCTGAATGCCGATCAGGGCAAGGCAGCCCTGGAGGCGGGCGCTGATTTCGTGGTCTCGCCCGCGTTCGTGCCAGGGCTGGTCGAGATGGCCGCGGGCGTGCCGGTTGCCCTGGGTGTTGCAACACCGACCGAGGCGTTGCGCGCTCACGAGGAAGGAGCGGCCTTCGTGAAGGTGTTTCCGGCGGCGCAACTGGGTGGGCCCGGGTTCGTAAGGGCGCTGCGGTCCGTCTATCCGATGGTCGAGATCATGCCGACTGGCGGGATCGAGGCGAAAGATCTGCCCGCCTACTTCGCTGCCGGTGCCGTCTGCATCGGCATGGGCGGCAAGCTGGTCAACGACGCGGCGCTTTCAAGCGGCGACGACGATGCCATCCGAACCGCCGCGAGGGCCGTGCGCGAGGTGCTGGCGTGAGCCCTCGGATCCTCTGTCTTGGCGAGCCGATGGTCGAGTTTCTCCGACTGGAGAGCGGGGACTACCGCCGTGGTGTGGGAGGCGATACGTCCAATGCGGCGATCGCGGCCGCGCGTCAGGGCGCCAGCGTCGGGTACCTCACGGCGCTGGGTGCCGATCGGTTTGGCGACGCGATCACGGCGCTCTGGGCGAGCGAGGGCGTTGATGCCAGCCATGTCGTGCGCGTGGCGCATGCCCCCACCGGCATCTATTTCATTGATCCTGATCCCGAGGGACGTTTCTTCACCTACTACCGCGCGGGGTCGGCGGCGAGCCTGATGCGCCCCGGGGACCTTCCCCAGGATGCCATCCGCGCGGCCGATATCCTGCATATCAGCGGGATCACGCTTGCGGTGTCGGATGACCTGAGATCGACGGCCCTGGCTGCCATCGACGTTGCCGCCGCCGCAGGAACCGCCGTGTCGATCGACACGAACCTGCGCCCCGCGCTCTGGGATATCGAGACCGCGCGCAAGATCACCCATGCGGCCATGGCAAGTGCGACCATCGCCGTCACGAGCATCGATGACAGCCAGCACCTGACCGGCCTCGCCGATCCGCACGCGATCGCCGGATTCTACCACGATTTGGGGCCCCGCATCGTTCTGGTGACCCGGGGGGCTGCGGGATGCTTGCTCTCGACACCCTCGGGGAGCGTCGAGATCCCTCCCGCCGACGCCGCTCCCGTCGATTCGACCGGTGCGGGGGATAGCTTCTCCGGGGCGTTCCTCGCATGGTGGCTGGAAACCGGGGATCCGGACATTGCCGCACGCCGGGCTGCCGTTGTCGCGGCGGGGACGGTGTCGGGCTTCGGTGCGGTGACACCCATTCCGGGACGGTCCGTCGTGTTGGCGGCGGTACCCTGATCTGGCCGGCCCGGACCCAAGGTGGAGCCTGACGCGCTGACACGCTAAGGGTTGGAGAAGACTCTGACGTCTGCCGTTGGTTTGCACGCCGAACTGCGGCAGGCTGAGCGACGAGACGCTGGGGTGGGCAAGAGAGGGATGGGCATGGAGCAGGAGTGGGAAAGCGTGCACGCCCATGCGGCACGGCTGACCGCGGCGCACCTGCGTGACCTCTTTGCCGAGGACCCGGGCAGGGCGGCGGATCTCACCTTCACCCTGCAGGACCTTACGATCGACCTCTCGAAAGAGCGGCTGGATGTGCGTGCTCTCGGCGCTCTGATGGCGTTGGCAAGTGCTGCGGATGTCGAGGCACTTCGCGATCGGATGTTCGAGGGCGAGCCCATCAATGTGACCGAGCGCCGGGCGGTCCTGCACATGGCGCTTCGCGGCAGCGCTCCGGCACCCGACGGCGACGATGTCGAGACTGTCCTGACGCGCTTCCTGGCGTTTGCCGAGCAGGTGAGAACGCGAGAAACCGCTGGGGCCAGCGGACCAATCACGGATGTCGTGAACATCGGTATCGGGGGATCAGACCTTGGCCCGGTGATGGCGGCGCGCGCTCTGCGTCCCGATTGCGACGGGCCGCGGCTGCACTTCGTATCGAATGTCGACGGAGCACACTTTACCGACACGGCCGTGCACCTCGATCCCGCCCATACCCTGGTGATCATTGCGTCCAAGACGTTCACGACACTAGAGACCATGGCGAACGCCCGACTGGCCCGCGACTGGTTGGGCACGCATGCAGCAGACCAGATGGCGGCCGTCTCGACCAACCTCGAGGGCTGCGCCGCGTTCGGCATCCCGGCAGAGCGGGTTTTTGGCTTCTGGGATTGGGTCGGGGGGCGGTATTCGCTTTGGTCCGCGATCGGGCTGTCGCTGGCAATCGGCATCGGGGCAAAGCGCTTTCGCGCCTTGCTGGCGGGCGCTGCGCACATGGACCGGCACTTCCGCGAGGCACCGCTGGAGCGCAATCTGCCGGTGCTTCTGGCGATGGTCGGGATCTGGCGGCGCAATGCCATGGGCTGGCCGACGGTCGGCCTCATCCCCTACGATCAGCGGCTGGAGCGGTTTCCTGCCTATGTCCAGCAGCTCGATATGGAAAGCAATGGCAAGCGGGTCATGCGGGACGGCGCCCCCGCCGACATGCCGACCGGGCCTGTTATCTGGGGAGAGCCGGGGACGAACGCGCAGCATTCGTTCTTTCAGCTGCTCCATCAGGGAACCGACATCGTGCCGGTGGACTTCATCGCCGCGGCCCGGCCCCGAGCGGCTGATCCTGCCCTCCACGCGTTGTTGCTGGCCAATTGCCTGGCGCAGGGGCAGGCGTTGGCCTTTGGGCGCACGGCTGAGGAAGTGGCCACGGAGATGCGTGCCTCGGGCGAGCCTGAAGCCGAGATCTCGCGCCTCAGCCCGCACCGGACGTTCCCTGGCAACCGGCCGTCGACCACCATCCTGTTTCGAGAACTGGATGCCTTCAGCCTTGGGCGTCTGATCGCGCTCTTCGAGCACAAGGTGTTCGTACAGGGGGCGATCTGGGGCGTGAACTCCTATGACCAGTACGGGGTCGAGCTCGGCAAGGTGCTGGCCGGGGCACTGATCCCGGCGCTGAACGACGGCGAGGCCCCGGCCGTCGATCCCTCGACCCGGGCTCTGATTGCCCGTATTCACGCCTTGAAGGATTGAGCGTCAGACGGGGCCCGAAAGATGGACAGCCAGACCACCCATGCGGCCGAGGAAGACGCCCGCAACCGCGATATCAAGATCTACGTGAACGGCGAGATCGTGCACCGGGACCAGGCGAAGGTATCGGTCTATGATGCGGGCTTCATGCTGGGCGATGGCATGTGGGAGGGGATGCGCCTCTACCAGCGCAAATGGGCGTTCTTCGATGCCCACATGGACCGTCTGTTCGATTCTTGCCGGGCGGTTTCCCTCGACATCGGCATGACGCGGGCAGAGGTGCTGGAGGCTCTGAACCGGACCGCGGCCGCCAATGGCATGACCGATGATGCGCACTGCCGGCTGATGGTCACGCGGGGGCTGAAGGACAAGCCGTTCCAGCATCCGCAGCTTTCAACCACCGGGCCGACGGTCGTGATCATCGTCGAGCACTCCCGCCCCGTGGATGGATTGCAGAAGCGCGGTATCCGGTTGGCGACCGTGCCGCAGGTGCGTGGGCTTCCCCATGCTCAGGACGCGAAGTTCAACAGCCACTCGAAACTCAACTGCGTGATCGCGTGCCTGCAGGCCGAAGCGGCCGGAGCCGACGAGGCACTGATGCTGGATCCGCATGGGTTCGTGAACACGACCAACGCCTGCAATTTCTTCATCGTGCGGCGGGGGGAGGTTTGGACCTCCACGGGCGACTACTGCATGAACGGCGTGACCCGGCAGAACGTGATCAACCTCTGTCGGGCCAACGGCATCCCGGTGTTCGAGAAGAACTACTCGCTCTACGAGGCTTACGGGGCCGATGAAGCCTTCCTGACGGGGACGTTCGGCGCGCAAACGCCCGTGGCCTCGATCGACGGCAAGGCTTTTGGGGGTAACCGGCCGGTTACCCAGCGGATCCAGGAACTCTACAAGGACCTTGTCGCCCGGGACATCTCCGCGCGTCGATAGGAAGATACCGGTTTGGTGCGGAACCCCTTCATCTGGCCGAAAATACCTCAGGAGCGCGAGGACAGCGTCCTCGCTTCGGCCCCGAGAAGCGTTGCGCGCCTCCAGTCTCGAACACTTTACATCAGAGTGCGTCGTCCTTGACCGACTGCATCGACACATGCGTCGACGTATTTCCCACATGAGGTAGCGTTGAGATGACCTCTCCCAGCACCTGCCGATAGGCGCGCATCGAGGTGGTGCGCACCTTGATCAGGTAGTCGAAGGCACCCGCGATCATATGGCACTGCTCGATTTCGGGGATGCGCCGGACAGCACTGTTGAAAGCGCGCAGCGCGTTCTCGCGTGTGTCGGTAAGCTTTACTTCAACAAAGGCGACGTGCTCTCGGCCCAGTTTCGCGGGGTCGAGGATCGCGCGGAAACCGGTGATGTAGCCGTCGGTCTGAAGGCGTTTCATCCGGGTCTGGCACGGCGTTTTTGACAGGCCGACAGCCTTTGCCAGTTCGGTGACGGGCAAGCGGCCGTGTTTGCTCAGAATCTCGAGGATCTTGCGATCGTACTGGTCTAGTTGGCTATCCATGATCGTTTTTGCGGTCTGTTCATCTGAATTCTGATTCCTGATAAGGAAGATTGCCCAGCATGGCCATAAACTTGGACGCACAGACTTTGGCGCGCGTGGTACGGTAGATGCGTATCCTCGGAGAATGCCATGACCGACCTTGCTGAGCTTCGCCAGACGCTGCGCGACCACACACTGACCGCCGAGCCCGCGCTGGTGCGGACGCTGGTCGATCAGGCCGGCCTTTCCGAGGAGATGCGGCGCGCGATATCCGCCCGCGCCGCTGATTTGGTCCGCGCCGTGCGCAAGACCGGCAAGATCGGGCTGATGGAGAAGCTGCTCGCCGAATACGGCCTCTCCACCGACGAAGGCGTGGCACTGATGTGTCTGGCCGAGGCGATGCTCCGGGTGCCCGACGCCGATACCGTCGATGAGCTCATTCGCGACAAGATCACGCCGCACGACTGGGCAAGTCACATCGGCGACTCCGCTTCGATCCTGGTCAACGCCTCGACGTGGGGTCTGATGCTGACCGGGCGCGTTCTGGAGGATGACGGCGCGGGCGTGGTCGGCACCCTTCGCGCATTGGTCCGGCGTCTGGGCGAGCCCGTGATACGGGCTGCCGTCGGCCAGGCGATGGCCGAGATGGGAAGCCAGTTCGTGCTCGGCCGTACCATCGGCGAGGCCATGCGGCGCGGCGATGCGATGGTCGCCAAGGGGTACACGTACTCCTATGACATGCTGGGCGAGGCCGCGCGCACGGACGATGACGCGCTGCGCTATCACGCCGCCTATGCCGATGCGATCGGGTCGATTGCCACGAAAGCCGTCCACGATGACGTGCGGTCAAACCCCGGCATCTCGGTCAAGCTGTCGGCGCTGCATCCGCGGTATGAGCGCGCGCAGGCAGGGACCATGCTGCCGGAGCTGTCCGGTCGCCTGCTGGAACTGGCCCGCCAGGCGAAAGAGGCGGGGATCGGTTTCAACGTGGATGCCGAGGAGGCCGACCGGCTGGACCTCTCCCTGGACGTCATCGAAGCGGTGCTGGGCGATGCGTCACTCAAGGGTTGGGATGGGTTCGGCGTGGTTGTGCAAGCGTTCGGTCGGCGGGCGCTGCCGACGCTGAACTGGTTGCATGCGCTCGCTGAACATCACGACCGACGGATCATGGTGCGGCTGGTAAAGGGCGCCTACTGGGATACCGAGATCAAGCGCGCGCAGGTCCTTGGCCTCAGCGACTACCCCGTCTTTACGCGCAAGGCACATTCCGACATCGCGTACCTCGCGGGCGCGCGGAAGCTCCTTGGAATGACCGATCGGATCTATCCGCAGTTTGCGACCCACAATGCGCACTCGATCTCCGGGGTGCTGGAGATGGCGTCTGACCGCGAGACCTTCGAGTTTCAACGTCTGCACGGGATGGGTGAGGCTCTGCACGATCAGGTTCTCGGCGCCGAAGGCACGCGGTGCCGGATCTATGCCCCGGTTGGCGCACACGAAGACCTGCTGGCATATTTGGTGCGGCGCCTGCTGGAAAACGGCGCGAACTCGTCCTTCGTGAACCAGATCGTGGATGAGACCGTCCCCGCCGAGGAGATCGCGCAGGATCCAATCGAGATCGCTGCTGCCGACGTCTGTTCTCCCAATCCCGCTATCCCCCGTCCGGCTGACCTCTTTGCGCCGCGCGTCAACAGCCGGGGCTGGGATCTTACAGACCCCGTGGACCTCGCCAAGATCGAAGCGGGGCGCGCGCCCTTTGCGGCGCCCTACCGATGGGTGGCCGCGCCGCTGTCTCCGCTCGCGGGTAATCGGGGCTCTGTGCGGGAGGTCAGAAACCCTGCACGGCCTGACGAGGTGGTGGGGACCGTGATCGAGGCGGATGCCGAACTGGCCACAGCCGCGATTGGCGCCGCGCTCGAGGCCCAACCGGCGTGGGCGGCGGTGGGTGCCGCCTCACGGGCGGAGGTGCTTCGCAAGGTCGCCGATCTCTATGAGGCGAACGCCCACGAGATCTTTGCGCTGACCGCGCGTGAGGCTGGCAAGACGTTGCTCGACGGTGTTGCCGAGGTGCGCGAGGCCGTCGATTTCCTGCGGTACTACGCCGATCAGGCCGAGCTCTCAGATGGCACGGCCCGGGGTGTCATCGTCTGCATCAGTCCCTGGAACTTTCCACTGGCGATCTTCACCGGGCAGATCGCGGCGGGCCTTGCGGCGGGCAACGCGGTGATTGCAAAGCCCGCCGAGCAGACGCCCCTGATCGCCGCCCGCGCGGTCGAGTGGATGCTGCAGGCCGGGGTGCCGGAGGGTGTGATCCAGCTGTTACCGGGCGATGGGATCGCCGTTGGCGCACCGCTGACCGCAGATCCACGTATCTCCGGGGTGTGCTTCACCGGATCGACTGACGTCGCCAAGATCATCGATCGCCAGCTGGCCGAGACGGCGCCGGGCGCGATGCTGATCGCCGAGACAGGCGGGATGAACGCGATGATCGTGGACTCCACCGCTCTGCTCGAGCAGGCGACGCGGGACATCGTGCGCTCGGCCTTCCAGTCGGCGGGGCAGCGATGCTCGGCGCTGCGGGTGCTGTATGTTCAGCGAGACGTCGAGCCGAAGCTGCTGGAGATGCTGTCGGGCGCGATGGATGCGCTGATCACCGGCGATCCGTGGGATCTGGCGACTGATGTGGCGCCGGTGATCGATGCGGACGCTCATTCTGCAATCCGTGGCTATATTGATGACAAGGCGGCGGCGGTTCTGAAGCAGTTGGATGCCGTACCCGAAGGACTGTTTGTCCCGCCGACCGTCCTCCGCGTTGGTGGAATTGCCGAGGTCGAGCGTGAGATCTTTGGGCCCGTGCTCCACGTTGCCAGCTTCGAAGCCGATCAGATCGATCTGGTCGTCGACGATATCAATGCGAAGGGCTTCGGGCTCACATTCGGCCTGCACTCGCGCATTGACCGACGGGTGCAGCGGATCCTTGATCGCGTGCACGTGGGCAATGCCTATGTGAACCGGGATCAGATCGGGGCGATTGTCGGCAGTCAGCCGTTCGGCGGGCACGGCCTGTCCGGGACCGGCCCGAAGGCAGGGGGACCGTACTACCTGCCAAGGCTACAGGCCCGCACAAATGGCAAGGCGCCGCCAATGTCAGCCGGGCCTGTGGTGTCGGCAGAGGTTCTTGGTGAGGCCGTTGTTTTGCTGGATGCCGCAAGCCGAAGCGGGGCGCCGGACCGGGTCGCTCGTTTGCGGAGCGCACTGCGTGGCAAAGCAGGGGCCGCGATGGCAGCGGCGGCCGCCCTAGACTTCGGTCCGGTCGATTTGCCGGGGCCAACGGGGGAGTCGAACCAGTTCGATCTTGCGCCCCGCGGCATTGTTCTGTGTCTCGGTCCGGATGCCGAGGGGTTGTTGGCGCAGTCGACCCAAGCGCTTGGCGCGGGGAACGCCGTTCTTGCGGTCGCTCCCGGGGCCGAGAGCACTCTCCGGCCGCTGAGCCGGTCGGGTTTGCCGATCGTGTCGGTCGATGGTTGCGTTGATCCCGAGGCCCTGTCGAGCCTGGCCGTGGATGCGGTCGCAGTTCACGGGCAGGGGGATCAGATCGCGAAGTTTCGGCGGGCGCTGGCTGCCCGCCAGGGGTCCATCGTTCCCCTGATCACCAGCCTGGTCGCGCCTGCTGAGTACTGCGTTGAGAGGACAATCTGCATCGATACAACCGCTGCCGGAGGGAACGCGTCCCTCCTGGCTGAGTCGAGCGGATAACTACTCGCGGGAGCGTTTAGGCGGGCAGACCGGCTTTCAGTAGGCCCTGCGCCAGGTGATCAGCCTCGCCTGCATTGATTTCGGGTTGCTTTGCAACCCACGCATTGACCGAGAATCCGGGCTGCGTCTTCATAACTTCCTTCGCATAGAAAGCGGCCTTGTCGGTCTGACCCAGATGGCCGTGGCTCGCCGCCAGCAACCGGCTGCCCATATTCGGATTCGTCATGCGGGCAAGGGTGCTGACAACTTCGTTGTAGCTGCGGGCCGAGAAGTGGGCGTCCGCCTGATACCAGAGGTACGCGTCGGGGTACGACGGGTTCAGGCGCATCGCCCGCCCGATCAAGTCCAGCGCCTCGTCCGGCTGACCGGAGAACGCTAACGTGTCGGCAAGCTCGGCCATGATATCGCAGTCGTTGGGATTGA
Organism: Pseudomonadota bacterium; assembly: GCA_039033215.1. Taxonomy (GTDB): domain Bacteria; phylum Pseudomonadota; class Alphaproteobacteria; order Rhodobacterales; family Rhodobacteraceae; genus Thermohalobaculum. The sequence goes on from JBCCDA010000001.1 coordinate 61,043, forward strand.
GTTCCAGCGCTTCTCGCAACTCGGCGATCGCAAGGTCCTGCTTCTTGGTGAAGAGAAGGCTGAACCCCAGCTCTGCATGAGCGCGCGCGCTCGATCGGTCGAGAGAGACAGCCTTCTGCGCCCAGGAAACCGCGTCCTCGAGCCCGGACTCAGGCACATCGCCCCATGAGAACTGCCAATCGTAGTTGCGGGCGCGGGCCATCCCGGCACAAGCCGGGGCATACTCGGCATCGTGGTCCAATGCGGCCAAGAAATGGATTTGCGCGCGTGCGTTATCTTCTGGGGTATGGCGCCAAAGGTGCTCTCGCGCCTGCAGCACCTCGCCATACGCTTTCAAATTCTGAGTAACCAATTCGTTCCTCCGGCTGGATTCAACGCGTTTTATCCGGCCTGCAAGGGTACTCACTATGACAAAAGCCACATCGTCCTGAACGGCGAAGATATCGGTTAGCTGGCGGTCGTACTTTTCGGACCAGAGGTTACGACCGGTCATCGAGTCGATGAGCACGACCCGGACCCTCAGCCGCTCGCCCGAGATGCGCACACCGCCTTCAAGAAGGTACCGAACGCCAAGTTCTTGCGCCGCTTTCACATCACCTCGCTTGCGGCCCTCATAGAAAGACGACGATTGGGGGGAAATCACGAACAGTTCTTCGAACTTGCCAAGGCATGTCGCGATGTCCTCACTCAGACCTTGTGCAAGGACCTGGCCTTCTTCGTTTCCGGAAGCAACGGTGAACGGCATCACGGCGATCGACGGGCGATCTGGAAGGCTGAGCGGGGCAGGCAAGGTTCGCGGGCTTGGGTTGAGGGCTGAACTTGGAAGGTCGGTCAACACCTTGTAGATCGTCAGTGGCGTGTCGAGGTTACGCAACTCGTGCGTGCCCATGCTTTCGAACCCGACCGGCAGGCTGCGCTTGACCAAATCGTAGACGACCTCGGACACGCAAATGCCATCAGGGTCTGCATAGCTTTCCATTCGCGCGGCCACATTGACCGAATGGCCGTAGATGTCTCCGCCCTCGCGCATGATCTCGCCCAAGTGGACGCCGATTCGAAACCGCGGGCGCATCTCGTCCGGGATCTCGGCGTTCTGTTCCTTGAGGCGGTTCTGCACCGCGATGCCGTACTGGACCGCTGCAATGGCAGATGGAAACTCCACCATTGCGCCGTCGCCCGTGGTCTTCACCAGGGCACCGCCATGGTCGCCGATCAGATCTACAAGCGTCTTGAGGCAGGCGGTGGTGAGTGTATGGGTTTCGGCCTCTCTGGAGGCCATCAAACGTGAGTATCCCTCCGCGTCAGCCACGACGACGGCGCGCAACTCGTGAGGCTGACTGCCATCCACGCCCATTTTCGGTCCCGAGATTGACGGTTCGATGTACCCCTGGGCTATTCTCTCAGTTTGTAGGCAAAACGACAACCCTAAGGATTGTACAGGCCAGGACGCCTGCACATTAGTTGGGCTAATTCAAGCCGGTGCCGCTGCGTGTGGCAGCGCCTAGACGCGCCGAGTGCTCAGTCGCTACCTACGCGCCCGCCGCCGACACGTCCGCCGCCGACCCGGCCCCCGCCGACTCTGCCACCGCCAACCCGGCCCCCGCCGACACGTCCGCCGCCCACGGGATTGCCGTGGCCGCCGCCGTGCTCGTCGCCGATTTCGAGGTCGAGCAGAAGGGTCTCGAGCGACCCCGTCGAGATGTCCATCCTCAGCGAGATATCGTTCTTGTCGTACGTCCAGTACTTGATGTTCTTCGAGAAATCATAGCTTTGGGCAAAGACGCCGGTCTGATCCGTGTTGCCAGGTACCAGGGGGCTCCCAGAACTTTGGTCCTTCGGATCGCTCCCTGGTCCATGCACGACGAAAATGGCCGGCGTTCCCATCTGGAACGACATTCCCGCAAAGGCGAAGCCATAGATCCGCGCGAGACGCACGTCTTCGGCCTTGTCGGCATCTGGCTCGTACTGCAGCTGATCCTGCAGTTCCCGCGCCCGGCCGTCGCCGACATACTCACGATCCTTTACAAATGCGATATCCGAGAGTTCGACCCCGTAAAGGAGGATGGAGGAACTGCTGAGCAGGGTTTCTGACATTCTAACTTGCTCCTTCTGGAAGTTTCTTGTGTCGATGCCCACGCGCCCTGCAGGGCGGGATCAAGGTATCGGTCCTGGCCGAGAACGCGTGGCTGTCGTCATCTGGTGGCGTCAGGCGGGGGCCTACGCGCACATGTCCGATCCCTCGGCGCGCGAGGTTGTGGCCTAAAATCGACGCATAGTGGCCGCCACTGACTTCGCGCTCGGCCTCCATCAGGGTCGCCGCCACATCGGCGTAGTCGAGCCTCGGGGTGAGTTTGGCAAAACTCGCGGCCATGTAGCTGCCAATGAAATCGCGAGCCTCCAGCAAGGCGACGCGCATCTCCTCGGGATGGTCTGCATAGGCGCGGTGGAAGTCGTCCTGTAGCCGTTCGTGATACTCCGGGTGATACTCAAGCGCATCCGAAAGCCGCGCGGTCTCTGCCGAGATCACACCTCGCGCCTTCAACGACTCGTGGAACAGATCAACGAAGGTATCGAAGATCGCGGCAGACATTGGCAGGCCCAGGTCGTGTTCGCTTTCCCAACCGTCTGCGAAGTCCCAAAGGGTGCAGCGATTCGCGACCACCCGGATCTGGTGATTGTGGCTGAGCTCTGCGATCCGGTTCAGACGGTTCAGGGAGTAGAGGTTGCCGCTCGTGTTCTCTAGCAGGCGGTCCACCACGCTGTCGAAATGCAGCGACGCGATCAGCCCCACCATGTCCGCGGCGCTCTCGTGGAAACCGTAGTAGTCGTCGGTTACACGCGTCGGGTCCGGCAACCCGATGATTGGGTAGATGATCGAGTGACCGACCTCGTGTCCGAGTACGTCGAAGTTCAGGCTGAAGGGACGGTAGCCACCGTTCGGCATGTGGTAGCCGCCGATCTCCATGAACCCATAGCCCATGGTCGCGTTCGGGAAGCGCGGCATGATCGCCAGTTCCATACGCTCGTAGATGTCGCCGAAGTGCCAGTTGATGGGCCGCTCGAAGTAGCTTTCCCAGACGTCCAGCACGAAGCGAACGGACCCGAAAAGATGTGCAGATTCGAACTCTGGCGAGCCAACCTCGAGGTGGTCGAAATGTCCCCCTGGCCCCGGCCGCGCCGGCGGAAAGATCGGACCCGTCCAGGGTGGCGCGAACTTCTCCCCGCGCGGACCCACCTTGGCGCCGTAGGTCACGCGCTTGTCGTAGGGGTAGACCGCGTACATTCGGTCGTCAGACGGACCAGGTCCTACCGAGCCCGCGGGGGAAGAGACCTCCACCACTTCGGGCTCCTCGAAGCCCTTCAGAAATGGGGGCTGCGGAAACAGCAGAAATCTGGTTCCAGGCGGGCGCATGAACCGATCCGAGATCAAATAAATCCAACGGCGTTATTTGGACACACTCGAGACCGTTTTTCAATTCCCGCTTTCCGCGAGGTTAAAGCGGTACTCTCGCGCTATCAGCGTCAGAAGAGCGTCCTGATCGGGGAGATCGATGGCAGAACTGGCCGCGTCCAGATCGTCTGGCAAGTCTTGGCCGAGACGTGTGACGAAGTACCAGGACAGGAGGGCCAGGCGTTCGGGCCCTCTGGGCAGGCTGTTCGGCGATGACCCGTCAGTTGCGTCCCGCTTCGCCTTCGCGCGTTGCAGCAGACGCTCGAAATCCGGCCCGATCTTCAGGGCCTCCAGGATTGCATCCGGCAGCCCATCGATACTCTTGGCAAGCGCCTCCATCTGGAGGGACGCCGCCACTGCTTCGAGATGCGTGTCGGCCGAGAGCGCGCGGCGCACCAACCACTCACTGTAGGCCTCCGCGCTCAAAAGGCCCTCCTGGATGCGGAACGCCTCGATTGCGGCGCGACAGTCGCGTCGCATCGGGCGGGAGGCCGGGGCAGCGGCGCCTGTGGCAAGCATCCCCAGAACCGCCTGTTGCCGGTAGCGCGCATAGAGCGCGGGTTCCAGACGCAGCTCGTTCAACACCGCATCTGCACTTACTCCGTTCGTCAAGACTTCCGGCGGCGCGCCATCACCCCGCCTGACCACCTCGTCCCAAAGGTGCGTCCATTCGAGGTCAAAATCGACCTCCTGAGGCGGCGGGTTCGTTGCAACGAACCGCTCGATCTCGGCCAGCAACGCCATGGCATCGTCGCGCTTGGTATCGATCCGGCCAGCAGGAAGCCAGGTAGAGAGCACATCGACAAGTTCTGGGTCAAAACCGTCTTCTGCCGCGGTGGCGAGCAAGGTCGGCCACGTCAGCTCCTGATAGAAGATGCGTTTGGCGATCGCGACCAGCCCGCTTTCAAGTTCGGCCTGAAGGACGCCAGCGTGGACCGCTGCCTGAAGCGTCGCACGAACGTTCACGAGAGGCTCGGACAAGGCCGCGTAGCCCGCTTCGGCCGGCGCATGGACCAAGGCCACCTCGTCATCGTCCTCGAGGACACCATCGCGGTAAGCTTCGAAGACCTGGCCGACCCCGCGCATGCCGAACTGGTGCAGCTCGGCAGCGCGCAGGGCGCCCATGCTGGACGCGCCGAAGACGTGGATCCCCTGGCTCATCGCCCACAGGATCTCCTTGTGCCAGACGGCCAGATGACCCTGGAAGAAGCCATCGATGATCGCGATCACGCGGGGGCGGCGGCGCGATGCACGGTAGATATCTCCGCAGGCGGCGGGCGGCAGCACCTGAATCGGCAGGGCGAAGGTATCCGGCACCGTCGGGAGGCTGGGACCGGCGAACAGGCAGATCATGCTGAGCCCTGGTCTTGGATCACCCGCTGCGCGCGGTATCCCGCCACGTAGGTGTCGTCGTCATGGGGTGCTTCGAGACCCGGGATGACGACCCGAACCACCGGCACACCGATATCCCGCCGCGTGAGATCGACCCTCAGGACCTGCTCGATCCCGCAGGCGTGGAGATTGCCGAGCAGCTTGGCCAGATCGTCGTCAAAACGTGAGGCTGATGTGTCAGGCGCCATCCGATAGTCGCGCGCGATCTCGTGGCCCGCGACCACACGCTCGGCGAACGCATACTTTTCGTCCCGGCCCGCCGCGGTGAACTCCGCAGGATGCAGGTCGTCGCGCGAGCCGGCAATGTACGTCGTCCGGGTCTGAACGGCTTCGGTCAGCGCCCGTGAGAGTGCAACTGCACTCGAAAGGTGACATCCCGTTCCTGCCCCCAGATGTGCCCGGTCCGGCCCGCTATCCAACAGCAGGCAGTGAAAGCTCGCGATGCCCGTGTCACTGGTGATATCCCAGACTGCGCAATCCAGGTTCTTCTCTTCGAAGATCTGCAGAAGGCCTCGGCAGTCGGGATCGTCGACCGTGGACAGATTGATCCGCATGGCTGCCTTCTGGCGCAGAGTGGCGTGATGCCAAAGCGTCAGCGCATCACGCTCGATCACCTCGCAGATGGCATGAACCGTTGCCTCTGTCACTGTGTTCCCCGACGCCAGTCCATTTGTGCTGGCGGAAAAGCAGCCCTCGCCCGCTGGGCGTGGCAGCGTGTAATTCGTATGAACCATCTCGTAGGGTAGCCAGGTGGGGGTACTGCCTGCCAGGTCCTCCCCCTCGATCCACAGGATCGGGCGGGTCTCGGTCAGCGGAGAGCCGTCGACTTGCGGCAATTGCTCGATCCGGGCGACTGGATGGGTGTCCCCCATCTCTGCGATGCTGGCCAAGATCAGCGGATGCATTATCCGCTCCGCGTGCCACGACTCGATGCTCTCCATGAGGCCGGAGACCTTGGCCGACGCCATGTCGAGCCCCTTGCCCTGCGACACCGACACGGAGCGCGAGTTTGGACGCACCACCATCACAACCGGTATCCCAATGCGGTCCAGCCCGGTGACGTTTGCAACCCGTGTGATCCCGAAGCGAGACAACATCGGCTGAAGCGCCGCCAGAGTCTTGGACGGCGCAACGGCCCGGTGCGTGCCGTGCTTGTAGGCCTTGGTCTCGGCGGTGCTCAGCGCGAGCGTCGGCGGCGGTGCGCGCATCTGCATCTCAATCGATCAACTCAATCCAACGTGGACATTCAAACGTATGGTGTGGGTGGAGTCACCTACGCTGTACGGCCACAACCGGACCGGCGCGCCGCGTCAGACAAGATCGGCGCGCTCGAGCAGGGCTTCCAGATCATCGCGGCGATGCACGATCAGGGCGTCCTTGCGCCGCGACAGGATACCGAGCTTCATCAAACGGCTCATCTCGCGTGAGATCCCTTCGCGGTGCGTGCTGATGCGGCTGGCCAACGTCACCTGTGACGGCGCGGGCGAGATTGCCAGTCCCTCATCCGTCTCGTCGCCGGATTCGGCCATGCGCAGGATCTCGCGGATCAACCGTTCGCGCACGAGCATCGTGCTGTACTCGAAGATGCGCTGGGTCATTGCACGGGCCTGACCGGTGAGATGCTGGATGATCACCCAGGCAATGCGGGGGTTCTCGCGAACCACATTGCGAAAACGCGCGGCGGTGATGATCCCTACCTCGCAGTCTTCCACCGCGATCACGCTGGCCGAGCGGGGTTTCCCATCGATCGCCGCGAACTCGCCGAACAACTCTCCGTCCGAGATGTCACGATAGCCGACAAAGCTGCCGTCCGACCCGAAGATGGTTGCCCGAGCGACACCGTTGAAGACGAAGAACACATCATCGGTGTTGTCCTCCTGCGCCAGGATGAACTCATCCCTCGCGAAACGATGGCGGTGAACCCCGTCGAGCAACAGGGCGCGGTCAGCTTCGTCCAGGTCATCAAAAAGGTTCACGGGGTGCTCCGGGGCGCGTGCTTCCGGCTGGTCGGGTCAGATCATAGCCACTTGTTGCGTCGGCTGACAACGTGTGGGTCACCCGCGACGTGCGGAGCATGCTCAGCAAGCGGCGATCGAGCTAGCGAAACACATATGTGCGTTGCACGACAAACGAGAGCGCGATCACCGGCCCGGCAGCGAGCAGCCCTGCCAGGTAGGCGGAGGCACCTGCACGAACGAAGACCCAGATCAGCGCGATGTTCAGAACATACAAACAAGCCCAGAGCGCCAGAAACTTGGGGAACCGTCCCTTCAGCTTGGTTCTGAACACAAGCGTGCCCATCGTCAGGAAGCTGACACAGATGCCGACCGCGGTCCCGACGAAAGCGGCGAGCGCTAAACCGAACCCCACATAGACGGCCAGGCAATAGACGCTGTAGCTGACCATTGTGTTGAACACCCCGACCACCCCGTAGCGCCCAAGCAGCGCCGTCGGCGACCTCGGCGTGACTTGTGGCTCATCCAAACCGTGTCACCATCCGCTCGTAGAGCCCGAAGGCACGGCGTTTCCACCCGACGGTCGAGTTCGTCAGCCGCAGCCGTGCCCTGTCGACGGGGGACAGATCTATCCCGTACTTGGCGGCAAGAAGACGGTACTCGGCAGTCGATGCTCCCAACAGATCCCAAGTCATGTTGGATCTGCGATAGCGGTTGGCGATCAGGAGCTCCGGGATGTGCCACGCCGGCTGGTGGCGTGAGACTGTCCACGAGAGATCGACGTCCATCAGGTAATGGAACTGCGGATCGTATCGTGACCTTGCAAGGGCGTCCCGCCGCACCAGGAGCGGGATACCAAACATGTTCCGCGCGCGGCGCAGGCAGTCGCGGCCAAGCACGTCGGCATTGATGGGACCGGCCCGGTCAAAACGCCGAGTCGCGAGCAAGCGATTGTTTTCGCTGACATAGGCAAGGTCGCAATAGATCGCCGAGATATCCGGGTTGGCGTCCACCGCCGCCAGCGCCCGGGCCACGGCGTCAGGTGAACGGAAGTAGTCGTCATGGCAGAGCACCATGAACGCCTCGGTCCCGACGCGATCGAGCAACTGGTTGAAATGCGCCTGCATGGGGATCGTTTCGGATTGCGAGACAATCTGCATCGGTAAGCGCGCGGCCCATCGGTCGAGAACGTGGCGCGTTTCATCCGTCGACGCGTTGTCGCCCGCAAGTACGATGAAGTCGCGGGACGTCTGCACGTCGATCGACCGAAGGGCATCTTCAACGAGATCGGCCCCGTTGAGCACCGGCAAGCAAATGGACAGTCTCGCCATATCTCTGCAACACTGATAGCTGCGCGGTGCCCGAAGACGGCAACGCGTCAGACGGTTAGTACCGCCACAGGCGAGCTATTGCCACAATTGCCGGCGCGTCCGCGTGGGCCCGAGGAGGGGTCCTTGAAGATCGAGGCAGAAACGCCATTACGCTCCGGTCCCAAAGAGGGGACGCCTGCGCGCGACTTCAATATGGTCGTTCTGCTTGCATGCCTCCTCACCTGCATGACGCTGCGGCTTCACCTGGCGCTGACCTACGAGGTCAACTGGGATGAGTTCCTGAACCTCTCGATGGTCTACGACTATCTTCGGGGTGATCTGCAGGAGCCTCTTCAGACCCTGTTCGTGCACGCGTTTAGATGGGCCCCGGCGGTGTCGACAAACGAGGTCGACCAGATCGTTGCCGCGCGTGTCGTCATGTTCGCGTGCACGGCGGCGACGACCGTTTGCATCGTCGCGGTCGCCCGGCGGTTCATGTCCTGGCATGCGGCGATGTTCGCGGCGTTCTGCTTCGCGGCCTACTCCTTCACGGTGCGCCAGGGGGGCAGCTTTCGGACTGACACCATGGCGGCGTGTGTGTTGATGGCGGCGCTGTGGATCATCGTGGCGCGGCCCCGCGGGACCGCATGGCCGATCCTGGCCGGCGGGTTGATCGGGCTGGCGGGCATGCTCACCATCAAGGCCATATTCTATGTGCCGACAATTGCCGCCATCCTGCTGCTCGCGCTCGCCGGATCCGGCCCGGCCCGACGGCCCCTGCGGTATGGAATGATCGTGGCAGGCACGAGCATGGGCACTTTTGCTCTGTTGTTCTGGCTCCATGCATGGAGCCTCGATGACCCGGCATCCGCCTTCTCCTTTCTGGACCGCACGACGGGCAAGACCCTCGGGTTGGATGATACCGTTGTGCTCGTGCGCTATCTGGGGGCGGCGGTGCTCTACAATCCTGTCGTCTGGATCGCGTTGGTCTCGGGGGTTCTCGCTTGTCTCTGGCGCTTGTGGACAGGGCCGCGCCGGGTTGAAGCGGCAACGCTGTTGAGCCTTGGCCTGCCGCTTCTGAGCCTGGCAGTCTACTCCGAAAGCTACCCCTACTATCATAGCTTCATTCTGGCGCCCGCCGCCGTCTTGTGTGGTGCGTTTCTGAGCCGCTTGAATGCCGCGAAGGCAAGCAGGCTGGCGGTCATGGGCACGCTTGCTGTCAGTATCCAGTTTGGCGTCACCTACGCCGGTCTTCTGGAGCGGGACAACCGAACACAGCATCTGACACTGGCGGTCGTGCACCGGATGTTTGCGGAGCCGGTTCCCTACATTGACCGGTCGTCCATGGTGTCCTCGTTCCCCAAGACCGGCTTCTTTCTGAGCGACTGGGGGATGCTGGACTACTACCGCGAGGGCGAGCCGCTGATCGCCAGGGCCATCGCTACCGACCAGCCGCCGTTCGTGCTCGCCAACCGGCATATGCTGGAGTGGCAGAACCTTGTGCCTGACCGCGCGGGCCCTGCCTTCCTCGGCCTCATGCGCGCGGATATCGAGGCACTCCGAGCCCACTACATCCCCCATTGGGGCTGGATCTACGTGGCCGGGAAATCGTTCGACGACATGGCCGTGGGGCAGGCTCGATCGTTCGACATCATGGTTGAAGGAACCTACACGATCGAAGCACCGGGCCCTGTATGGTTGAACGGGGACGTCCGCCATCCGGGCAGTCACGTCACGTTGGACGCTGGACGACATGAGCTCAGGGCGACCGTGCCCGGCACCGTCATCCTGCGCTGGGGTGCAGACCTCTATCGGCCCAGGTTCCCGCCACCGAAGGCCGGATTGTTCACGACCTTCTAGCGGGTCGCGTCCTCGTCGGTTTCGTCCAGCAGATAGAGCGGGCGGTTCTTCACCTGCTCGTAGATCCGTCCGATGTAGAGGCCTGCGACCCCGATCATCATCAGGTTGACGCCGCCCAGGAACGACAGGATGACAACGGTCGATGCCCAGCCCTGGACCAGGCTGTCACTCCAGATCCAACCGGCAACGACGTAGATGCCGAAGACGATCGCCAGCACCGAGACGAGCGCGCCGAACCAGAGCGCAACCCTCAGCGGAATGTCCGAGAAGCCGATGATCCCGTTCGTCGCAAGCCGCAGCATCTTGGACAGCGGGTACTTCGTCGAGCCAGCGGCCCGCTCCGCCCGCGAATAGGGAACGGTGGTCTGCTCGAAACCCAGCCAGCTGACCATGCCACGGACAAAGCGGTCCTGTTCGCGCATCCGCTTGAAGGCTTCCACGACCTTGCGGTCCATGAGACGGAAGTCACCGACGTCATGCTCGATCCTTACCGGGGTCAGACTGGCGAGCACCCGGTAGAAGAGCCGGGCGGTAGCCAGCTTCAAGCCGTGCTCGCCGGCGCGGGAGTCCCGCTTGGCGGCAACGACGGCAAACCCTTCTCGCCACTTTCTGATGAGGTCGAGTGCTACTTCCGGCGGGTCCTGCAGATCCGCATCCATGATGATCACGGCCTCGCCGCGGGACTGATCGATGCCGGCGGTAATCGCCACCTGATGGCCGAAGTTTCGCGAGAGCCCAACGACCCGGTAGCGCGGATCGCCCTGCGCCTTGATCTGGAGCATCGGGCGTGATCCGTCATTGCTCCCGTCGTCGACCATCAGGAACTCGACCGTCCCGTCCAGCGAACCCGAGAGCGCATCCAGACGCTCGAACAGCAACGGCAGGACGTCACGCTCATTATAGACCGGTAAGACAAAGGAGTATCGGGGGGATGTGTCCATGTGGCGGATATTGCCCCGCCCGGGGCAATGCGCCAAGCCCGTCGGTTGAATGCACTTCGCCCAGGCCCGGTTTCAACCCGACCTGGGCGTCGTTCAGCTGACGGTCTCGATCAGACGAAGACCAGATCGTCCACCAGAAGATCGCTGGTGTTGAGCAGGCGGATGGAGCCTTCTGTCTCGGCGCCGGATGCCGTGACGATCGTATCGCGACCCTCTTCCTCGATCGTGACATCATCAGCGGACAGGTCCGTGAAGACGAGGACGTCCTGGCCGACGTCAAAGTCGAAGATCACGTCATCCCCGAAGTCGCCCTCGAAGCCGAAGCTGTCCGCGCCGCCGCCGCCGAACATGTCGTCGTCTCCTGCGCCGCCGGTGATTTGGTCGTCATCGTCGCCCTGGCCACCGACAAGGAAGTCATCGCCGTCGCCGCCGTCGATCGTGTCGCTGCCGAGGCCGCCCCAACCGATGTCATCGCCGTCGCCTGCGAAGATCAGATCATCGCCCTTGCCTGCGCCGAGCGTATCGTTGCCCGCTTCGCCCAACAGGATGTCGCCGCCTTCGCGCCCGAAGAGGCCGTCGCCGCCCTCTCCGCCTTGCAGCAGATCATCGGATCGCCCGCCGCGCACCATCTCGCCCTCGGGCTCCTCGAAAACGAAGCTGGCGACGATGGGTTCGTGGTCGGAGGCGAACTCGGCGAAGTCCACGTTGACATGAACGTAGTCGACCGATGCGGTCTCCAGCAGACTATCCGTGACGAAGATGTGGTCCAGCGCCTGGCTGTTGCCCTGAAAGTTGAAGGTATAGGCGTCGTCACCCTCGGCCTCCTCTATCAGGTTGGTCAGGACCTTCTCATCACCCACGCCCGGCAGATCCTCGGACAGCTCATCCGTGAACTCGAACGTGTTGAGATCGCCGAGCACGATCACGTTCGCCTCGGGATCGTCCTCAAGCAGCGCATCGACGACTTCGTTGAGCGCCGTCGCCTGAGCCTCCCGCGCCGCTTCGCCGCCCTGCTCGAAGGGCTGCGGGCCACCGAAGACAGGCTCGGATCCGAAGCGCGACGAGAAGTGGTTGTTGATCAGCGTGATCTCTTCGCCTGCGAACTCGAAGACCCCCAGGAACGGGTCCCTGGTCCCTTCGAAAGCATCAGGATCGCTAACGCCGAACCCGCCGAGCACATTGCTTTCCAGCGTATCGAACCCGACAGCGGACACCCGGTCGGCATTGTAGAGGTACGCGTTGCGGATGTTGCCGCCGGGTACGCCGCCGTTCTCGCCGTCCACATCCACCACGGCAGAGCGGAACTGGTAGGTGGGACCACCGGCCTCTTCGATCGCCGCAACCAGCGCTTCCAGCGTCGCCGTGGCATCGACCGTGCCATCGTTGGTGACCCCGGAATTATCCTGAATCTCCTGCAGTGCGATGATGTCTGGCGTGCCCAGGTTGTTCACGATCTGGTCCGCCAGGGTGGCGATCTGCGCCGCATCGTCGTCATCGCCGCCGCTGCCGTCAGTGTCCGCCGTGACGTTGAGGACGTTGTAGGTCGCAACTGTCAACGTGTCCTCCGAGCCCGCGATCGTCGTCACCTCGGCGGTGTTCGCCGTCGGGGTCTCGACCGTGAAGCTCTCGGTGACCTTCACCTCGAAGTTGCCGAACGCGTAGTCCACGACTCCGGTCACATCGCTCAGGTCATCGCCAACGTTCAGATCCGTGTCGATATCGAAGAGATCGCTGTCGTACTGGATCTGGATACGCTCGGGGTTGAGATCTCCCAGACCATCGATGTCGGCATTGATGTTCAACCCGCCCCGGTCGTTGAGGCCCGGCGTCGCATTGGCACCGTCGTCGCCCAGCACCCAGGTCTCGTTGAACCGGTTCGTGGCCGAGATCGCCACGGGATCCGGGATCGTGACAAGCATGCCTTCCAGGCTCTCGTAGTAGTCGATCCCGTCCTCTTCGGGGTCGAACTCGCCTGGCTCGTCCTGCAGGTTCACCGGGAACTCGTCCGGCGAGATCACCACTTCGGTCGGTGGCGCGTAGCCACCTGCGCCGAGGACAACGGCATCGATGACATTCCCGGTCGAGATCGTCTCGAGAATCGTCGTGCCAACAAGCTGCGTTGACGACAGGTTGCCCGTGCCCGCACCGCCTGGAATGAACTCGGCTACTTCACCGGTCAGGCTGATCTCATCTCCTACCGTGACGCTGGGGGCACTGCCCGTGAAGACAAAGATGCCGTCCGAGGTATCGGTATCGCCGTCCCCATCGGGGTCCTGAAGGCAATAGCCGTTCGAGTCGATTGCCGTGACGACGCCCGTGGTCGTCACCGTCCGGCCCTCGAACGCCGACACGTGGCCGGCGCCCTGGATGTCCATGATCGTGACGATCGGGTTCACCGATGCGAGATCATAGACCACCGTGGTGCCCGACACCTCGTAGGCGACCGCGATCTGGGCATTGCCCGTGGTGCTCTCGTCCTCGCTGATGAAGGCGATGATCTCGGGCGCGTGCTTCGCTGTCTCGCCGGGTCCGGCGTTGTCGATGTGCAAAGGCGGGATGTAGTTCACGAAGAACGCATCCGCGGGGCTGGAGATGTCGTAGATCATGATGCCGCTGTCACGCTCGAGCCCGATGAACGCGTAGAGGCGCCCGCCGACCTCTCCGACCGCGATTGCCTCGGGCTCGGGGCCCTTGGCATCCGAGCGGTTTTCGCCGTCGCTCCCGTCGTCGTCATTGAACCGCTCGGGCGCGAGATCGGCGATGATCTTCTCGAACTCGGACCCTGAGTCGAACACCAGGTTGCCGTCTTCGTCGAAGATCGAGAACGACCGCGAGTTGAAGGCGTTCAGAACGTCGATATCGCCGTCGTCATCGGTGTCACCGTCGATGCTCGACACCTCGAGACGACCGAGCCCGAAGTCTTCGTTTTCGAGGTCCAGATCGCCGCCGTAGATCAACTCATCCAGCAAATCCGGATCGAGCTTACCGTCGGTCGCCAGATCAAACACGCGCTCCTCGTCGAAGTCGCGGCTGTCACCTTCGTTTGCCGTGGCGACGAAGGTCTGCCCCCCGACCTCGAAGCTGGCGATGGAGTCTGCCATCCGGAAGCCGACCAGGTTGTCGAAGGTCCGAATGTCGATGTTCCCATCGTCCAGCGGGTCCAGCGGGACCTCGCTGAAGTCCTGCTGGCCCAGCGAGAAGACATCGCCGATCTCACCGGTCGTGAGGTCGATCCTGGCGATCGCGTTGTTTTCCTGCAGCGAGACGAACGCGGTCGTGCCGTCCGGGCTGACGGCGATGTACTCGGGCTCGACATCCTCGTCGAAGCTCACGCCATCCTGGATGCGGATCCCGGCATCGCGGGCGGCGTCCTCGAAGCCGTTGAACTGCGAGAAGTTCAGGACCTCGGCCTCCGGGTTCGCCGGGTCGGTCACGTCGATGATCCCGACAGTCCCGAGAGGGTTGGATGCAATCCCATCGTCGATCGAGCCCTCGTTGAACTCGCCTTCACCCGCCACCAGGATCGTGCTGCCATCGGGCGAGAACGTCAGTTGGTCGGGCAGGTTCCCGACATCGATGCGGCTGATCAGCTCGTGCGTCTCGGCGCTGAAGATCGCGACAAAGCCTGGCTGTTCGACCAGCTTTGTCTCACCGAACAGTGTCTGCTCAACCGGCTCGCGCGCAATCGCCACGGCGATCAGGCCGTTCTTCACGGCCACCGACTGCACCCCATCGTAGCCTTCCAGGGAGGACAGATCGATGGACTTGTCTGGCGCCAGACCCTCGCCCGAAGTTGTGATCTCGTCAGGAACGGTGAACACGTCGATCTGGTCGAGGTTCCCGTTCGTCACGTAGAGAACGCCGTCTTCGTGCGCCACGACCTCGGACGCACCCTCCGGGCTGTCGTCGTCTGCCGGGTCGGAAGGGCCCTGGAATTCGACCAGCACTTCGAAGGTGAGATCCTCGGTGGCGACGGGGGTCGGCTCGACCGGGATCACCGTGTCTTCGCGGAAGGTGAGGTTCTGGATGCGCTCGTCGGTGTCGGGGCCAGTGTCGGCCTCGCCAAACGCCGTCCCGCCGTTGGCCGGGTTGAAGTTGTCGTTCAGGTACTCGGCCAGAGCATCCTGCTCCGAGCCGTCATCCGCGAAGGTCGCAGCGCCTGTCGCAACGCCGTCGTCCGTACCGTCCGCATCCAGATCCTGCAGGTCGACACGGTTGGGGTTGGAGAGGGTCGAGAGGATCTCGTCGCCCGCATTGGCCAGGAAATCGAGCGTTACGATCCGGAACACCTCGTTCGGATCGCCGGCGACGTCGCCGTTCTCGACGATGACCGAGATGATCTCTCCCTCCTCATCTACAATTGCCGCACTTTGAACGCGCTCCCCCGCGACGGCGATGTTGCCGTCCTGATCGTAGGTCTGCGCGGTCTGGGTCTCGTCGAACGAGAACTTCAGGCCCGAGATCTGCGGGAAGCCGCCCGATGCGTTGGCCGGCAGCGCACTGACCGCGCCTTCGAGGAAGGCCTTCAACTCGGCTTTGGTGATGTCCAGCAACGCCAGGCCGTTGTTGAACGCCAGCGTGGTGGCGATGTCGTTCTGGCTGATGCCGCCCTCGGGCTTCACGACGTTGCCGTCGCCGTCCAGGATTTCCTCGTTCGGCAGGCGCACCGCCTCCGTGCCACCGGCGGGCACCACGATCTGGCCGATGTTGGCCCGGATGCCGCCGCCGTTCTTGATCGAAACGACGACCGGATCGCCCAACCCTTCAGCTTCGATCATCTGGTTGGCGTAGACGAGGTTGGCATCTGCGGTGAGGTTTCCAAGATTGGTTTCCTGGGTCCGGACACCGTCGGGATCATCCGCTGCGAACGTGCCCGAGCGATTGCCGTTCAGGAACACGTCCGAGACACCGAAGACGTTCGATTCGGTCGCGATGATCTCGGCCTGGATCGCATCGGTGATCGCATCGACTTCGGGGTCGATCAGGCTTTCAGCGTTCAGGTCCGCGACCCCCCGGTCGTCGGTGGCATAAGCACCGGAGACATCCTCGTCGTAGCTGCCCGGGATCAGGTTGCCGTCTTCGTCGAAGTCGATGACCAGCCGGCCGACATACTTGTAGTTGCCGTCGGTGTTCACGACCGCGGTCGTGGTGCCGCCTGCATTCGTCACGAACTGCGGGTACTGACCCTGGTCGCTGTCACCGTCGCGGATGCGGTCGTTGTCGTCGAAGAGGCGGGTGTTCGAACCGCCTGCGACGATGATGTCCACGCCGGTCAGGCGCTCGGCCAGCGCGAGCTCGATCGAGATCTGCTGCATGTGGCTCAGCAGGATGACCTTGTCCATGCCGGTATTGGCGGCGAGAAGGGCATCGACCTCGGCCTGCAGGATGGCGGCCAGCGCGTCCAGTTCGGCATCTGTCGGGGTGCCCGATGCCCAGGGTGGGAAGATGCCCAGATCATCGCCGGGGCTCGAGATCGAGCGGATGGTCGGGACCGTGGCACCCACGATACCGATGTCTTCGCCGTTCACGTCGACCACGACCGAAGAGGTCACCGTATTGGCCAGCGGCGACCCGCCACCGGCAACCTCGAGCGGGGCAAGGTTCGGATCGGTATCGAAGCCCAGGTTGGCCGAGAGGTACGGGAAGTCCGCACCGGTGAAGTCGGCGTCATCCAGGGCAGTGCCGTCCAGTTCCGGCGCGGTGAAATCGCCCGGCGCCGAACCGTCGATCAGGCCGGCCAGGAGGCCGGTCCCAAGATCGAACTCGTGGTTGCCCAGCGCGATCGCCTGGACGCCCAGTTCGTTCTGGATCTGGATGTCGGCGATCCCTTGGCTGCCGAAGACAGCCTCGGAGGCATCGAAGAAGAGACCCGGAATGATCGCGTCTCCCGAGCTCAGCGTCAGCGTGTTGTCGGCAATGCCGTCATCGCCCAGATCTTCGTCGCGCAGCGCGTTCAGAACGCCGGACAGGTTGTCGATGTTGTCGATGGTCGCGGCGTTCGCTTCCTGATCCGCGAAGTGCAAGAGCTCCAGCGTGAAGGCGGCCGGCGGCGCGATGGCGACGGCGATGGGATTGATCGCCCCAAAGCTGTCGACACTGTTGGTCGGGTTGGTATCGAACGGCCCGGGCGTCACGTCGATGCCGTTGACGTCGAAGACCTGTCCATTGTCGGGATCATTCACTGCGAAGAGATCGCCCGTCGATCCGGAGCGGAAAACCAGGCGCGGCTCGTCGCCGGTAAATGCGAAATCCGTCCCGCCCAACTGTGCGCCGTACAGGAATGCTTCATCTTCTGCGGCGTCCGGGACGCCAATCGCATCGAACACCGTGGTGATCCCGACATCCGACAAGATGATATCGGCCACCCCGTCGTCATCCGCGTCGAAGTCCACCCTTCTTCCCGTGCCAGTAAAGGCATCAACCAGGGCCAAGGTGAAGCTGGGGTTCTGGAGATCAGGAATTGTCACTGTCAGCAGACCGTTTGCATCGAATGTGCCGGATACACTTGCTGTGCGGTTGACCGCGCCAATGTCAGTAGCATCGCCTTCGATCGACAGGAGCACACCGGAGAAGCTCTCGCCCGCCGTGCCGCTCAATTCGATGATGGTTTCGGCGGGGTCGGTGCCCATCGGGTTGGGCTGAAACTCGCTGATCAAGACGCTCATCTGACGATCTCTCATGTTGGGGAGGCGGCCAGAAACAGCCGCGCTGGTGGCGCGGACCATTGATTCAAATTTTAACGGTTCGGTGTCGGGAGTGCTTCAGTTGTGTAAAGTTGCCCGGGACAACTCCAGGGCAATCAGCCGTGGGTTGAAGGCCGGGATCGACGCACACGCACGCTGTGCGCGGCGCCGTATGACAGCGACCGTCTTGCCGTCAGATCACCGAAGGCTGGTGTGAGCGCTCAACGCATTCCGTAGTAGAGCGCTTGAACATGCTGGGCCTCGGCAAAGAACAGCCAGCGCAGCGCCATGGCGCCGGCCACGTGGCAGAACACGGCAAGCAGCAGGAACACGCCGGCGAGGCCGAGCGGCAGGAAGCCCCAGGCGAGCAGAGCCAACATGATAGGCACCAGAAAGCCGAGAAGAGCACCGAAGCGGCGCAGCTTGAAGGCCTGCTTTCGCCCGACCTCGAAGGCCATCTCCTTCAGCAGATAGTTCGATCCGGTATGCGGTGGCTCGAGCTGGCGCACGCGCCCCAGCCCGGTCAGACCGGTGGCCGTTTCCATCGTGGATCCATCGTGCCCACGGGGGGCTCCTGCGGCCTGCGTCTGCCACCAGACGACGGTCCCGGCCGCGCCGACCAGCCAGAGCAGGACATAGCCCGTGGGGACGTCCAGTCCGACCAGCGCCTTGATCGCACTGCCAGCCAGGACGCCGCCCGACATCATCATCGCGATGAAGAGATGCGGCGTCGGGGTCGCCGACCACCGAGGCACAGTACGAAGCTGCGCGTAGATCATCGCCGTCGCATAGACCGTCGCGCCCGCCAGCGCCGCGGCCACCCAGCCAAGCGGCGCGATGCGCAGATCCAGCAGCAGCCAGAGCGCCAGGTAAATCGTGAACGTCACCTTCGCCGCAACCATCAGGCATGCCTCGCGGCTCAGCCAGGATGACCGCCACTGGCTGAACGCCCGCCAGGCGCGGTCGGGGCGCGCGAGGTGGCCGACCGACATGGCCCCGCCGATCCCAGCGACCGCCAGTGCCAGCGGCCCGGCGATCCAGCCGAAGAGATGGCTCTCGGAGCCCAGACCCAGCCCCATCCAGGCAATGATCCCGAGGCCAAGGCCAGACAGCACGGTAAAGATGATCAGGGACGGTGCGGGATGCATCAGATCTTCTCCAACGCGCGGTCGAGCCAGCCCAGGAACCCGGTCGTCTCGGGCTCGGCCAGCTTCGCCAGATCGGGACCAGGCGCGCGGTCCTTGGGGCGCGGGGGCAGGTACTTGTTGACGGGCTTGGTGTTCTGTTCAGGCATCAGGTCCAGGCCACCGCGCTCGGCCACCAACTGGCTTACATCCGAGTCCGGATCGCCGAGATCCCCGAAGTGCCTTGCTCCCGCAGGGCAAGAACGCACGCATGACGGTACCCGATCTATCTCGGGGATGTTCTCGTTGTAGATCCGGTCGACGCAAAGCGTGCACTTCTTCATGACGCCCGCAGCGGCATCCAGTTCCCGCGCCCCATAGGGGCAGGCCCAGGCGCAGAGGCCGCAGCCCATGCAATGATCCTCGTTGACCAGCACGATCCCGTCCTCGACCCGTTTGTAGGAGGCGCCGGTCGGACAGACGGTGACGCAGGGCGCGTCTTCGCAGTGGAGGCACGACCGTGGGAAGTGGATGATCTGCGCGGGCGCGTCCGAGATTTCGGGTTGCACCTCGTAGGTGTGGATCCGGTTGAGCCACGTGCCCGTGGGATCCGAGCCATAGGGATCCTGGTCACTCAGCGGCGCGCCGTAGCCGCCGGTGTTCCACTCCTTGCAGCTCACCGCGCAGGCGTGGCAGCCGACACAGATGTCGAGGTCGATCACGAGCCCCAGCTTCTTGTCGGTCTTTTCGGGAAGGGTGGTCATGATCCAGTCCTCAACATAGCACGGTGTTGGCGACAACCGAGCCGGCGAAGCCGCCTAGGACGGTCAGATAGTACCGCCAGAAAAGTTCTCGCGGAGCCTTCTCGTAGCCCCAGCCGCGTACCCAGTTGGTATGACGCAGCAAGAAGTGCAGACTGTACCAACTCGCGTCGAACATTGGGTCTCCGATCGATCGCAGATGCTCTCGGAAAACTCCGCGGGTTGCGCGTTCGGCGAGCATGCCGCCGAGCAGGAACGGCCCCAAGAAGGTCACTATACAAAGCAGTGATCATCCCTCCGTTGTCTCGCTGCGCCAGCCATCGAGAGGTACCCTCACTCAGTTGCCCGATCTCTCGCAATCTACACCGCAAATCCGATTTGATAGATATTTGGGAGAGATCTACACCGCTCGGAGATACACCAGACATACACCGGTGCCGCCCAGGCGGCCTGCCTGCTGGTGAGGCTTGGCGGGCGGCCGGCATCACCATCCTTCTCCGAAGGTGAGCTCGTCGCCGCCCTTGCCGACCGGCGATTTCTGTTCGCCCAGGCGGGGCTCGGAGGTCTCGCCGCCCTCGGCCTTCTCGATCTTCACGCGCAGGTCGTACCACGCGGCCTGGCCCGTCACAGGGTCCGAGTTCGACCACCGCAGGCCATCTCCCTTGGGCGGCAAAAGCTCGTGAATCAAATGGTTTAGCAGGAAGCCACGCTGTGCCTCCGGCGCACCGCGGTCCAGCGCCCAGGCGCCCTCGCGCTTGCCGATGGCGTTCCACGTCCACATCGTCTTGGCGTTCAGCGCGTCCATCCGCGCGATCTTCACCTTGATCTTGCCGTGATGCGAGGAGACGTGGGCCCAGTCGCCCGTCTTCAGCCCGTGTTCGTCGCATATGGCGCCCGGTACATATAGCGGGTTTTCCCCATGGATCTGCCTCAGCCACGCATTCTGAGACCCCCATGCATGGTACATGGCCGCCGGACGCTGGGTGATCGCGTGATAGGGGAATTCGGATTGATCAACGCCCGATTGCTCGAACGGCTCCCACCAGACGGGCAGGGGGTCCATCGCCATTTTCAGGCGTTCTTTCAGATGGTTAGGTGGCTGGTGCTCGCCATGTCCCTCCGCCGCGAGCTGGAACTTGCGCAGGGGTTCGACATACATCTGGAAGACATACGGGAAGGGCTTGTCGAAGAAGCCCATCTCGACCGCCCAGTCCTGATAGCCCATGTTGAAGGGCCGCATGTAGAGCTTGTCTTCGGGGATATGCTCGATCCAGAAGCCGCCGTTCTCGATGTAGCGGTCGATCTGGTCGGGGTTCGGCGCCCCGCGCCCATGCTCGGTCCCGTCGCCGCGGAACCCGGCCAGCGGGCCCACCCCCGGCCGACGCTGGTGGTTCACGATGTAGTCGGCATAATCTGCGTACTTCGGCGAGCCGTCGTCGTTGGTCAGCCCCGGCAGGCCCAGCTTGCCGCCCAGCTGGATGAGCGCGGACTGGAAGCACCGTACGTCACGTCCCTCGGCCTGGGTCTCGGGTTCAACCACCGGCCAGCGGATCGCATCGGCGACAGCGTTCGTCTCGCCAATTGGGCGATCCAGCAGGCTGATGCAGTCGTGGCGTTCGAGGTACGTCGTGTCCGGGAGGATCAGATCTGCGTAGGCCACCATTTCCGACGAGTACGCGTCCGAGTAGATGATCTTCGGGATCTTGTATTCGCCGTCCTCGCGCTTGTCGGTCAGCATCTCCATGACCTGCGCGGTGTTCATGGACGAGTTCCAGGCCATGTTGGCCATGTACATGAAAAGACACGAGATTTCGTAGGGATCGCCGGCGTGCGCGTTCGAGATCACCATGTGCATCAGCCCGTGGGCCGACATCGGGTTTTCCCATGTGAACGCCTTGTCGATCCGGTTCGGGGTGCCGTTCTCATCGATCGCGAGATCGGAGGGCTCGCGCACAAAACCCAGATGCGGGCCGCCCAGCGGTGCGTTCGGCGTGGTGAGCGAGTGCGGCACCGGATGCGCCTCGACCGGCTTGGGGTAGGGCGGTTTGAAGCGGAACCCGCCCGGGCGCTCGACCGTGCCGAGCAGTAGTTGCAGGAGGTGCAACGCACGGCACGTCTGGAACCCGTTCGAATGCGCCGAGATTCCGCGCATCGCGTGGAAGCTCACCGGGCGGCCGATGACCTTGTCGTGTGTCTCGCCCCGGAAGTCGGTCCACTGGATCGGCATCTCGAACGCCTGATTGAAGGCGACATCCGCGATCTCGGCCGCCAGGGCCTGAATACGCTCGGCCGGAATACCAGTGGCTTCGGCCACCGCGTCGGGCGCATAGGCGGGGTCGAGGTACTTGGCCGCCATCAACTCGAACGACGGTTTGCAATCCTGACCGTCCGGGCCTTTGAAGTCGCCTTTCAGCGCAGGTTTGACGCCTGGAGCGTCGAAGGGGCGGAGTTGGCCGTTCGCCCCGTCCCAGACCTGGGGCTTTCCATCGGCGTCTCGCACGAACAACCCGAAGGTCTCGCCGGGCGTGCGGTCCACCAGCCATGGCGCGTTGGACCAGCGGGAGAGATACTCGACATCCACCTGGCCCGACCGGAGCAACTCGTGGCAAAGCGCCAGGATGAACAACCCGTCGGTGCCGGGGGTGATGCCGACCCATTCGTCGGCCACTGCGTTGTAGCCCGTGCGCACAGGGTTCACGCCGATGACGCGCCCTCCCGCGGTCTTCAGCTTGCCGATGCCCATCTTGATCGGGTTAGAGTCATGGTCTTCCGCGACACCGAAGACCATGAAGAGCTTGGTCTTTTCCCAATCGGGGCTTCCAAACTCCCAGAACGCGCCGCCGAGCGTGTAGATCCCAGCCGCTGCCATGTTCACCGAACAAAATCCGCCATGCGCGGCATAGTTGGGCGTGCCGAACTGTTGCGCCCACCAGGACGTCAACGACTGCGATTGATCGCGGCCCGTGAAGAAGGCCAGCTTCTTGGGGTCCTCTCTGAGCGGCCCCAACCACTCGGCAGCCTTGTCCAGCGCCTCGTCCCACGAGATTTCCTTGAATTCGCCTGATCCGCGCTCGCCAGTACGCAGCAGCGGTTTCATCAGCCGCGCCGGGCTGTAATGCTGCATGATCCCCGCGGAGCCCTTGGCGCACAGAACCCCCTTGTTCACAGGGTGATCCCTGTTGCCCTCGATGTAGCTGACAATCGGCGCACCGTTTGCGCCATGACGGACATGAACGTTGATCCCGCACCGACAGGCGCACATGTAGCAAGTCGTGCGGCGTACCTCGTCCGAGACATGCGGAGAAGTATCGAGCACCGGTTCCGATCCGTCCGCCATACCGTCTTGTCCTTCCACGCCTCGCCGACATCTCGTCGTAACCGATGGCCTGAGTTTGACAAGGGCGCACCGGGAAATCCGGGTCCAGTAACGAATTGTCGGTGGCACCAGTCGGGGAATTGTCGGTTCCTTTACGACGATGTGGCATTTCGCACAGCATCGCGTCCAGTTTGGTGGAACGGTCGATTCGGGTGGATGTCTGCTAAGGGCCAGAAATGCTTTCCGAGTTTAAATCCTACGCGGTTGGATGGGTGCCGTCTGCCGGGACGCAGCTGAGCGAGTTTGCCTGCCATGCAAGGTTCTGCAAACCGTTCCAATTGACCCCCGGGACGGACTTGCATGCGATTGAGCAGCGGCTTGAAGAGTTTGCCGCGGACGCCGAGCCTGTGCATCTGCCGCGGCTGACACTGCGGGCAATGGGCAACGGCCTCTACCTGAGACCT
The DNA here is from genome assembly GCA_039033215.1 of Pseudomonadota bacterium. Classification (GTDB taxonomy): domain Bacteria; phylum Pseudomonadota; class Alphaproteobacteria; order Rhodobacterales; family Rhodobacteraceae; genus Thermohalobaculum. The sequence goes on from JBCCDA010000001.1 coordinate 84,300, forward strand.
TCGCGCCGCGCTCCCGAGGCGTATCGTCTGATGGCGGAGACACAGTTGGCGATGTTCCCGTCCATGGGACAGTGGCCATCGGAGACACCGCGCAACCTTGCGCTGCGGGTCGGTACCCTGACCGGGACTCGCGCCGACATTGCAACGATGAAGCGCCTCGACATTCAGCTCGAAGCGGCCCTACGGCGCGCGCCGGTCATTGAGGACCTCGCATTGCTGGGGGATCTTTCCTGCGGACGTGGCTGGCAACTAATTGAGCGATATCCTTTGATTGGGTCGTCCACAAGCCGAGTGGCACCCGACACAATGACGTGCCTCGGACCGCCCCTGCTGATGCTTACCGGACTCGGTGTTGCTGCGGAGCCTACGGCGGGTTCACCGAACATGCTGGATAGCGCAAGTCCGACGCACTAGGGTCGCGGCGAACCGAAGGGAGAGTCGATGACCTGGAATGTCTATCTGAGCGGTGAAATTCACACCGATTGGCGCGAAACGATCGAAGCCGGCGCGCGTGCAGCTGGGCTGGACGTCGCCTTCACAGCACCGGTGACCGACCACAGCGCCTCCGATGATTGCGGCGTCACCATTCTGGGTGCCGAGGACAACAAGTTCTGGCATGACCGCAAAGGGGCGGGTGTCAATGCCATCCGCACCAGGACGCTGATCGAGAAGGCGGATGTCGTGGTCGTGCGGTTTGGCGACAAGTACAAGCAGTGGAACGCGGCCTTCGATGCGGGTTATGCCGCCGCGCTGGGCAAGAGCGTGATCATCCAGCACATGCCGGAGCACGCACACGCGCTCAAGGAAGTCGACGAAGCAGCGCAGGCCGTAGCAGAGACACCCGAACAGGTTATCCACATTCTCAGCTACTGTCTGACCGGGAAACTTCCCGGCTAAAGTTCTCTGCAATCTCGATCAGATCCGGCAGGTCTATCAGTTGACGCGCTTCCTCCAGCGTAGCGAACCGCCGTGTGCGCTGGTCGGCCTCGGGCCAGACGTCGAGGACCTCGTCGATCGGCAAGGGGTAGATGGAAACTTCGACTGTCCAAAGCGCGGGTGGGCGAACCTTTAGGCTTTTGTAGCTGCCAATCGACGTCGTTGCCGCGGTTCCGATGATGCCGGCCTCCTCCAACGCCTCTTGCTCCGCCGCTTCAGGCGCGGTCATCCCAGGATCGATCGCCCCTTTTGGAAAGACCCACCGACCAGTTCGGCGGGACGTTACCAGGACAATCCTGATGGGATTGCTGTCGGGCTGGTAGGCCAGGACACCGGCTTGTGGCTCGATCCATGTCAGCGGGGTCAACCCGCTGAGGTCGTCGGGGTCAGCCGCGGTCACGCGTCTGCGCGGTGTCTGATGCGGGCCGCGATGTCGATGAGAACGGGGTCCGGAATTCCCATTTCCTCAAGGTGCTCCATGGTGTTGTGGAGATACTCGGCGTTCGGCCCGGAGGGCCCGACGGCATCTGCGATGATCCGCGATTGTTCGTCCGCGTCCAACCCGCCAGCATATTGCTGGTGCGATCGATCGACAACGTAGCACAGCGCTTCGGGGCGTTCCCCCTGGCCAGGACCCTGGCAGAGCAGTTCGACCGGGTAACGCGTCTCGAAATAGGCGTATGACACCAGTTCACGCTCGACCAAGTAGTCGCGAACGATGCGGTCTTTCGTGGGACAAACCCTGAATGCGACGCCGGTGCAGCTCTCCCCTGGCGCCCAGTCCAGACCCAGCACCAGACCTGGTTTCTCCGGCGTGCCGCGGTAATGCCGGGATCTCAAAGCAAAACGGCGCGCGAAGTTGTCCAGCCGGGCGATTCGCCGCTCGACATAGTCGAACCCTGGGTTCCAGATCAGCGAGCCGTAGCCGAAGACCCAAAGATCACCGCGTTGCATGATGCCTCCTGCGCACGTATGCCCCGCTTATCAACTCGAAGGGCGCGGGCGCAAGGAGGCACGGGATGTCGCGGGCGTGGAAATGGCTCGCCGGGGGCGTGATCGCCGTGGTGCTTGGTTGGAGCGCCTGGTGGGTCCTGGGCGCACGTGGTCAGGAAGCCGGGCTCGAGACCTGGTTGGATGCGCAGCAGGCGCGCGGCTGGCAGGCCGAGGCGGGATCGATTGCTGTTTCTGGTTATCCGCTGGACTTCCGCATCGACGTGGAGGACCTGGCGCTGGCCGACCCGAACACCGGGTGGGCCTGGTCTGCGCCGGGTTGGATTGCCGAGAGCCGCGCCTACAGCCCGACCAGGGTCGCTGTCAGCTGGCCAACAGAGCAGGTTATCTCGACCCCGGAAGGCCGGGCCACTGTCACCTCGGTCCGCCTTGCATCGCTCGTCGATCTGCGTCCGGGCCAGTCGATGGAGCTGCGTGAGGCGGCAACAGAGATGGACAATCTCCGGATCCAGGGCGCCAACGGATGGGAGGCGCGGGCCGCTGCGGTCCGAATGAATGTTGCCGAACGGCCCGAGGACCTGGGTCCCGTGCACGCCTACGATATCCGGTTGACCGCCCAGACATTGAAGTTGCCGCAGCAGATTGTTGAGCAGATTGACCCCACGGGCTGGCTGCGACCGTCGATCGACCAACTGACGGTGCTGGGCCATGCCGCTTTCGACGATCCGCTTGACAGGCTGACGGTCGAACAGGGCCGCATGGCCTTGCGTGCCGCCACCATTCGGGAAGCTGGTTTCCAGTGGGGCGACATGCGGTTGGTCATAAAGGGGGCCTTCGAGGTCGACGATGCGGGCTATCCGGTCGGTGATGTGCGGATCGAAGCCGAGGAGTGGCGTCAGATGATCCGTCTTGCTGTCAGCTCGGATGTCATCGATCGGGGTACGGCACAGCAGGTGACCCGGGCCGTCGAGTTTGTAACGGCGCTCACGGGCTCTGGCGACAAGCTTTCGCTCAGCCTTGGCCTTTCTGGCGGAAAGCTGCGGATCGGACCTTTTGCGATCGCAGATGCCCCGCGAGTGGCGCCCCCGAGGTGAGCGGATCTAGCCGTTCCAGGATCCGTCAAAGACTGTCCCACCATGGTCTGCGGCAATGTTGGCCGAACCCAGCCGACCCGTCGCCTTCTGCCGTCTTCGAACAAGCCCATGATCAACACTTTCAGTCTTGGCGTTATCAGGACTTGGCGTGGGCGGAGAGTCCGCCGTACAAGCGCAGGTAGAAGTCGACGGAGTGCAGAATGCCAACAGCGCTTGTTGCAGGCGGCGGTATCGCAGGGATGGCGGCCGCTTTGGGCCTTGCCCGGACAGGCTGGGACGTGACGGTCTGCGAGCGGGCCGAGGAACTGGCCGAGGTCGGCGCAGGGCTTCAGATGAGCCCGAATGCGACCCGAGTGCTCGACTGGTTGGGTGTGCTGGACGAAGTCGAAGCGACATCTTTCCATCCCCAGGCAGCTGTGATGGTCGATGGCCGCACGGGTGAAGAGGTCTTTCGAACGGCTTTGGCCGACGCCGCGGTTGAACGCTGGGGCTCGGTCTACTTGCACGTCCACAGGGCCGATCTGCTAGCCGCGCTGACCAAGTCGGCGCAGGCTGCGGGCGCAAAGGTGCGCCTCGGCACCCAGGTCGAGCGTGTTGTGGAACATCCCAAGAGTGCCACCGGCCACCTGTCGGGCGGCGACGTGGTGCAGGCCGATCTGATCATCGGCGCGGATGGAATCCGGTCGCATCTCAGGCGAACCGTCTCGTCCGAAGAGGAGCCCCGGTTCACAGGTCAGGTCGCTTGGCGGGGGCTCATCCCGGCGGACAGGGTGCCCGAAGGGCTGATCCCGCCAGATGTTACGGTCTACGCTGGTGATGCCCGGCACCTCGTTGTCTACTATCTGCGCGGCGGGTCGGTGATCAACTTCGTCGCGGTTCAAGAACAGGACGATTGGGCCGAGGAGACCTGGTCGGCCCCCGGCGATCCGGACGCGCTGCGGGCGGCCTTCTCGCATTGGCATCCAACCGTGAAGGCGCTGCTGGAAGGTGTTGACGAGTGTTTTCTCTGGGGGCTTTTCGACCGCCCGGAACAACCGCGCTGGGTAGACCACCGTTTCGCACTGATCGGGGACGCCGCACATCCCATGCTGCCATTCATGGCGCAGGGGGCCGGGCAGGCGCTCGAGGACGTGGCGGCCCTGGTGCGGCATCTCGCCAGCGACGAGGACGTGCCGGAAGCGCTGGTCGAATGGGAGGAGGAGCGGTGGCCGCGTGTGACCCGCATCATGCAGCAAAGCCGCGATAACGGGCGGATGTTCCATCGGCCCGAGGGCACGCTCAGGACCATCTCACGCTCGATCATCGGTTTCGTCAGCCGCAATTCGCCGTCGACGGCGGCGGCCCGGCTGGATTGGCTCTATGGCTACGATCCGGTCAGGGGGCGCGGATGAAGACGACCCCGTTCTGGCACGAGGCCGCCCCGCCCGAGCCGCCCAGTCATACGGCCGCGCCCGTGATTGCCGATGTCGTGGTCGTTGGCGCAGGCTTCACCGGATTGAACTGCGCGCGGATCCTGGCCGAGGCCGGCCGCCAGGTGGTTGTCTTCGAGAAGGGCCCGCCCGGTGCCGGTGCTTCCAGCCGCAACGGCGGCATGATCGGCTGGGGGCACAAGTCCTCGATCGAGAAGCTGGCCAAGCGCTATGGCCACGACGTCGCGAGCGCGATGCTCCGTGAGGCGCGGCTGTCGCTGACCTACACGACCGGGCTGATCGACGAGCTGCCCGGTGATGCGATGTATCGCCAGACCGGGCGTTTCGTCGGCGCAGGCTCGCCCAAGCACTTTGAGCGGTTCGCCCGCTGGGCACAAACCGAAGCCCCCGCGCTGGAGATGGACGTCGAGATCGTCCCCCGGGCCGAGCAGCACCGCCACATCGCGACGGACCTCTACCACGGGGGGCTCTACTTCACGCAGCATGGCGGCCTGCACCCGGCGCTCTTCCACAAGGCGTTGCTGGATGACACCCGCGACAAGGGAGCGATCGTGGTCGACCACTGCGAGGTCATGGCGCTGGAGCATGACGGGACCGAGTGGACAATCCACCACGCGCAGGGCCACACACGGGCAAAGCACCTCGTCTATGCAGGAAACGGCTACACCGGCGGCGGCAAGGGGCCGTTCGCCAACCTCGGCAGGCGGCTGATCCCGATCCCCTCCTACATCATCGCGACCGAGCGTCTGGGGGCCAACCGGATCGCCTCCCTCATCCCGCAGGGCAACATGATCGTCGAGACACGGGCGCAGCATTCGTACTTCCGCCCTGACCCTTGGGGCGAGAGGATCCTCTACGGCGGTCGTGCCTCGCTGAACGTCCTGGATGAGCGGATCTCGTCCTACCGTCTGCGTGACATCATGCTGTCGGTCTTCCCGGATCTGCACGACGTGGCGCTCAGCCATTCCTGGCGGGGGTTCGTGGCCTTCACCTTCGATGGCGCCCCCCATATCGGGCAGGTGGACGGCATCTGGCACGCTTGCGGCTACAACGGGTCCGGTGTGGCCATGGCGCCCTACCTGGGGTTCCGGCTGGCCCACAAGATCCTCGGGACTGACAAGGGCCTCACGGGCTTCGATCCGGCCGAGTTCTCGACCCAGCCGTTTTATGGCGGCAGTCCGTGGTTCCTGCGCGTCCTCGAGGGCTGGATGAAGCTGAAGGACCGGTGGGAGGGCGTGCAGGCCGTGCGCCGCCGCCGGTAGGTCTGGCCTCAGTGGCCGGCGCTCAATCCACCCGGATTCGCCCGTCCGTGTAGGGCGTGTAGGGCCGCTTGCGGCTGAGATAGTCGATGACGACGTCCACGAGATCTGGACCGAAGTCATAGGGGCGGACCGCCCGCTCGGCGAAGACCTCGTAGCCATCTCCGCCGCGTCGAAGGAAATCGTTGGTCACGACATCATAGGTCCGCGCATCGTCCAGCGGCGCCCAGGCGCCGTCGCGGTAGACCTCGACCGCGCCCAGCCTGGGCGTGCCACCGTTCGCGCTGGTGTCATAGGCGAACCGCATCCCCGCCACTTGCGGAAAGCGGCCATGGCCGTCGGCTACCGCCGAGATTCCATGCGCCAGCGCCGCGCGCAGATCCGCGCCGGTCAGGCTCAGCAGCGAGAGCGTGTTCTGGAAGGGTAGCATTTCCATCACGTCGCCGCGCGTGATCTCCCCGGCCGGCAAGGGCGCACGCAGGCCGCCGCCGTTCTGGATGGCGATCTCGACCCCCTGACGACGCACCCGGGCCAGCATGGCATCCGCCACCATGGTCCCCAGCGTGCATTCGCGCGCACGACATTGCCCGTGATCGGCGCCGATCATCGCCGTCGCCTCGGCAACGACTTCCTGGCGGAGCGCGTTCAGCGGCTCTGCCAGGGCCGCGACCCGGGCGGCGAGCTTCGGGTCTTCGGGGCTGCCCGGGCCCAGAAAGATCGGCTCGCCCGAGGCTTGCGTCAGCAGACCTTTTACATCGAAGGCAACCTCCAGACGCCCGAGGTAGCGGGCGTAGGCATAGGCCTGCACGATGGCGGTCCGGCCCCCGGAGGGCGTGGTGACCCATGTGGGGTAGGGACCAGCGGCGCCGTCCACCTGGTTTGAGAGAAGCGTGTGGCTGTGGCCGCCGATGATCACGTCGATGCCGTCCACCGCAGCGGCGAACTGCTTGTCGGCGCTGTAGCCCGAGTGCGACAACACGATGATCCGGTTGATGCCATCTGCCTCCAGCCGCGCGACCTCCCGTTGCAAGGCCACAACCGGGTCCTCAAACACCACGGTCGGGCCAGGCTTGGACGTCTCATGCGTGTCTGCTGGGGCGAGTCCGATCAGCCCGTAGCGATGACCGCCCCGCTCGAGCACGACAGACGGCGGGACCGCGCCGGCGAGGCTGGGCTCGGCCGAGACATCCGCGTTAGCCATCAAGACCGGGAAATCGACCGCATCGATGAAGGCGCGCAGCACCTCCGGCCCATCGTCGAATTCATGATTTCCGACGGCCATGGCATCGTAGCCGAGGACGTTCATGACCTCCGCCGCAGCCTTGCCCTTGTACTGCGTGTACATGAGCGAGCCCTGGAACTGGTCCCCGCCGTCCAGCAGCAGCACCGCCCCCGCCTCGTCCCGGGCCACATTGATCGCGGCCAGCAGGCGTGCAGCACCGCCCTGGCAGGCCCCCTCGGCCACCTGATCGGGCGAGCAGGTCGTATTGAAGCGGCTCACCGGTTCCAACCGGCTGTGCACATCGTTCGTGTGCAGGATCGTCAGGGTCTCGGCTCCCGCGGTCGAGGCGAGGGCGGCAAGCAGTGCTGCAAGGGGCAGACGCATGATCGGGCTCCGTGTTGGCGCGGACAGTGTGCCATAGAAGTGTGACCACACGGGCGCGGTCATTCGCTGCGGCGAACCCGGGCATCCGGGCGGGAAAAGACCTCTGGTTTCAACGAGGTAATCAGCCCCGCGCCCTCGGGCAGGTGGATGTGGCCGTCCTCGACCACGGGCAGATCCTGCGCCAGCTCCGTGTACCAGCCGGTATAGAACGCCCGGACGCTCTCCTGCACCAGCGCGTTGGGGGCGTTGAGGGTCAGGTGCGTGCAGGCGGCCCAGGCCAGCGGCCCCGTGCAGTCGTGCGGCGCAATCGGCAGGTGGAAGGCATCCGCCATGCCCGCGATGGCCTTGGCCTCGGTCAGGCCGCCGCACCAGCCGAGGTCCATGATGACGACGTCCAGCGCCCCGGCCTCCATGAAGGCGCGGAAGGCGGCGCGGGTCGCCATGGTCTCCGAGCCCGCGATCTTCGGGCGTACCTGCCGGCGGAGATCGGCCCACGACGACGGCGCCGTCGCGGGCATCGGATCCTCGATCCAGTAGATGTCGAAGGGCTCGAGCGCGCGGGCGATCTCGGCCATTGCATGCGGCTGCCAGAGCAGGTGCATCTCGGCCATGATCTGCATCTCGGATCCAACAGCTTCGCGGATTTTGCGAAACGGCTCAATGGCCTGGGAGATCTGATCCGGTGTGATCGCGGCCCCGTAGCTTGCTTCTGCCGCATAGTCGAATGGCCAGATCTTCATGCCCGTGATGCCCTGGGACAGCAGCGATTCCGCGACGGCTCCCGCATCGGTCAGGAACCCGTCCAGATCCTCGTACGGTCCCTCGGCGCCACCCAGGCCCCAGTTCTCGGTCAGCTGCCCGACCGATCCGCGCACGTACTTGTACCCCGCGCAGGTGTTGTAAGTCCGGATCCGCTCGCGGCAGCGCCCGCCGAGCAGGCGCCAGATAGGTTGATCCAGATGCCGACCCCAGAGATCCCAGAGTGCGAGATCGATGGCCGAGTTTCCACGAACCTCCGCCCCCGCGCCGTTGTAGCCCACGTAAGGCGCCAACCGTCGCTGGATCGCCTCGCGGTTAAACGCATCTTGTCCGAGTAGAAGTTGCGCCGCCGTGTCGTGAAGGTAGGCTTCAGTCGCGGGTGCGATGAAGAAACTCTCCCCGCACCCGCGAGCCCCACCCTCGGATTCAACGAATACCCATAAAAGGTTAGGGAACTCCTCAAGCCGCAATGTTTCCAATGCAGTAATCTTCATGGGCCGTTCCCCCTTGCCAACTGCCGCCGTGCCGCGCCAGAACAGGGGGAACAATGCAGGGGGACATCATGCGGCTCAAGGGCAAGCGCATCTTCATCACCGCGGCAGGGGCCGGGATCGGCCGGGCGAGCGCCGAGGCGTGTATCCGCGAAGGCGCAGAGGTCATCGCCACGGACGTCAAGGCCGAGCTGCTGGAAGGGCTGGAGTGCCAGACCCAAGTTCTTGATTGTCTTGATGCAAATCAGATCGCCGAGCAGGTGCCGGCGGCGCGCGCTGACGTGCTGTTCAACTGTGCAGGGTTCGTGCACGCAGGAACGGTCCTGGATTACACCGACGAGGAGTTCGACTTCGCCTTCAATCTGAACGTCCGGGCCATGTTCCGCACGATCAAGGCGGCGGTCCCAGGCATGCTCGAGCGCGGCGGCGGCAGCATCATCAACATGTCGTCGGGGGCGTCGTCCGTGATGGGGGCGCCAAACCGTACCCTCTACGGTGCCTCCAAGGCCGCGGTGATAGGGCTGACGAAAGCGGTGGCAAAAGATTTTGTGGAACAAGGGATTAGGTGCAATTGCATCTGCCCAGGCACGGTTGACACCCCCAGCCTGCACGACCGGTTGCGCGCCACAGGAGATTACGAGAAGGCCAAGAAGGACTTCATCGCGCGACAGAAGATGGGTCGCTTGGCAACTGCGGACGAGATGGCAGCGCTGGTGGTCTATCTGGCATCTGACGAGAGCACGTTCGTGACCGCGCAAGCTATCGTCATAGACGGCGGTTGGTCCGCCTGACCCGCCGCTCTCAGATCAGCCGAGCTTAACTGGCGCCGTCATTCGCCCCGTATGGCTCGCTTGGCACGGCTGCCTCTACAAGATGCGGCGTCTACATCAGGCGCTCTCAAGCGCAGTCCATAGCGTTGCGCCAATAGGTAACGACACTACCGCTCGCCCGAAAGGCTGTCGTTCGTGATACGCTGTCACCGAAGATGCTGTTAGAGGTTTTGGCAGCTCCGATCAGCGAGAACCGCCATGAACGTCACGCGCCCGCCAATTGGAATGAACTGCCTGCGCACGCCGGCAAGAGAACACGATTTCGAGCCGTTGCTCCCAGACACCGGCCATGTTCCAAAGTCACTCGATGGGACCTTCTACCGTGTCGGCCCCGGAAAGTTCGAGGACGCGAACGGCCCGTTTGCGCACTGGTTCGACGGGGAAGGGCTCCTTTCCGCAATTCGGGTTGGTAATGGCAGGGCCGCAGCAGCCTGCCGCATGATCCGTCCGGCGGGAGCCGATGGTCCCGACTATGCCAAGCGTGGTCGAATGGGCCGCGCACCCCAGGGTCTGCTGCGCCGGATGCGCGGCTTTGTCGACTCCAGCGTGTACGCGAATGTGGCGAATACAGCACTGATGGAGTGGCAGGGACGGCTTTTTGCCTTGTTCGAGGCGTGTCTTCCGACCGAGGTCGATCCGGAAACGCTGGAGACCATTGGCGAAGTAGACTTCGGCGTCGTTGCTAGGTCGCTGGGTGCTCATCCGCAGCTGCACGCTGCCAGTGGGAGCCTGATCAATCAGGGCTTCGTGCCGCCGCCAAAGGGAGCGATCGACTATTACGCGTTCCCAACCGATGGTCCGCCGCAACACACACACCGCGTCCCGATTTCGGGACGGTTCCCAGCCCATGATCTCGCCGTGACGGCGAGTGATGTCATCACTGTGCTAAGCCCACTCTTCATCGATATCGTCGGCGTGGTTTCCGGCCGTCCGATCGCTGAATGCTTGCGCTGGCGTGCCGAAAAGGGAACCGAGATTGTTGTTTCGCCCGTCGGTGGGGGACGCTCGTGTCGATTGCAAACACCAGCGATGTTGTACTCGCACACGGCCAACGCCTTTGAGGATGGCGACCTTCGCATAATACACGGCGTCGCCGCAGCGGACTCGAGCCTTGCCGACTGGACGGCTCGGGTTCGGCGAGGGTGCGCAGACTTGCATCCGCTTCCGACGCCCGGTCGCTTGACAGAACTACGCATCGATCCGGGCACCGGGTTGGTCGAGGTCAACGTGCTTTTCGAAACACCGACGGAGTTCCCGACGATCGATCCTCGATGGTCGGGGAAGAGACACAGTGTGATCTACGGAACCACGTACATGGAAGAAGCACAGGCATACGCCGACCTGTCGGACGCAATCGTCAGATTTGATCTTCGACGGTCTGAGGTCACCAAGCTCGGATTCGGGGAAGGGCATGTAGTGAGCGAACCCGTTTTCATCCCTTCCGAGAACGCTGAAGGCGAAGGATGGCTGATGTGCGTGAACTACGATGGGCTCAATGATCGTAGCTACCTGGCCATCGTTCGGGCATCGCGTACCATGGAATTGGTCGCGACCCTTTCGCTACCTGCGCCGCTGCCCATGAGCCTGCACGGTCTTTGGGTCGCGAGGAACTAGGCGCGTTTCGCAAGGTTCGAAGACGCCTGAGCTGAATGCTCACGGCAGGTGAGCCAAGAACCAATGTTGCCGAGTTTCCATTGAGACTAGAACTGAAGCGATCACCCATCGGCGAACTCTGACGGACCAGGTGCACGCAGCGGCAACGGCAACGCGAAAGACCGGTCTGGTGTAGACCTGGGTGGTCCGGTCTCCAGGGATCGTCTTGGTCGAGACCGAGGTCAGAAGCCTGCTCCTCGGATGCTGCGCTTAGAAGGCCGGCTTGCCCGCAGACGGCAGTTTTAGGCCGTCCACGCAGACCCGTTCGTCAGATACTGGCTGGGGTCGCCTCACGAGGACCCTGCGCGAAGCCGCTCATGTGTCCCTCGCGCGCCCGGCCGTGGCAGAGCGCGCGGATCCTCTCAGAGGAAGTCGCTCCCATCGATGTCCGTGGTGGTGATGCCCTCGAGGAAGACGACATAGCCGCCTCCGATGAGGGATGTCCCCGCCCCGCCTCCGAAGGTGGACACCGTGAAGTCCCCGAAGCCCAGCCCGTCCGCCGTGAAGTCGAGCTGGTCCACCCCGTCCTGCCAGTCCGTGATCCGGTCGATGCCGCCCGTCACAGTGAACTCGAACGTATCCGCACCGCCGCCACCGGTCAGCACGTCAGAACTTGCGCCGCCGTTCAGGACGTCCTCGCCGTCGCCGCCGAAGAGTGCGTCAAGGCCAGAGCCAGCGTTGAGCGTGTCGTTGTTGGCCCCGCCGTAGAGAACGTCAGCGAACTCGTTGCCGTTGATCGTGTCGTCGCCATCCCCGCCATAGAGGATGTCTGCACCCGCGTTCCCGGCGATCAGGTCGTCATCGTCACCGCCGTAGATCAGATCGGCGCCGAGTGTCCCGAAGAGCTCGTCGTCTCCGTCGCCGCCCTCGATGGTGTCGTTGTCGCCCCCGCCGAAGACGCGGTCGTTGTTGGCCCCGCCGAAGATCATGTCCTCGTCTTCATCGCCAAACAGCCGGTCGTTGTTGGCCCCGCCCTCGAGTGTGTCATTGCCGGCATTGCCGCGCATCTCGTCGCCGCCGGAGCTGCCGATCAGCAGGTCTTCGTCGCCCGAGCCGACCAGGCTGTCAGATCCGCCGCCGCCATCGAGCGTGTTGCCCGCGCCGTTACCGGTGATCGTGTCGGCGAAGTCCGAGCCCACTACGTTTTCAATGCTGAACAACCTGTCGCCCTGGGCGTCACCGCCCGAACTTGCAGACCCGTTGAGGCGCACCTCGACGCCCGCCCCCGACGCGGAATAGTCGACCGTGTCGTCATCGGCCCCGCCGTACATCTGGTCCGCACCCACGCCGCCAATGAGGGTGTTTTCGCCGCTGTCGCCTGTCAGTGTGTCGTTGAAACCCGACCCGATCAGGTTTTCGAAGTTGATGTAGGTATCGCCCGTCGAGTGCCCGCCGCCACCTGCGGATGTTTGCTGCAGGTCGACATCCACACCCGCATCCGAGTCCGCATAGCTGAGCGTGTCGATGCCTGCACCTCCGTCCATGCTGTCGGCACCCGATCCGCCGATGACCACGTCGTCGTCGTCACCGCCCGTGATCGTGTCGTTACCGCCCATGCCGTAGAGTGTGTCATTGCCAATACCTCCGCCGATGACATCGTCACCGCCAATGGTTGATCCGGTTGCCGCGTGTCCCGTGACAGACATGTTCAATAGAAAGGTGGAGTTCGGGGCGATTTTGGTGGTGCCGAAGGCGATGACCCTGATGAGGTAGGTGCCAGCCGTCCCGACGGTCGTCTCCAGGAAAGAGTCCAGGGGGCTGCTCGACCCGCCTGCTCCAAGACTTGTGCTCGCATCGTCATTATCGCTGACCAGAGTTGTGCCAGTCGAGTCGTAGAGTTCCAAGATTAGATCGGTATCTTTGCCCAGCGGGCCCTCACCATAGTCGACATCGGCTGTGATTGTCTCGCCCGCGTCGATGGTGACCGAGTACCAGAACTCTCGCCAGCTCGCGCCCACTTCCTCGTAGACCGTCGTGTGCGGTACTGAGGTCGCATTCTGTATGTCGGGGTTCTCACGCAGTGACCAGACGGACGAAGCATCAATGCTAACCGCGTTGTCGGACTCAGTGCCCATCGTCGGGTTGAAGGTCGAAATGCTGGCGAAGTCACCGGAATCACCCCAGATCAGGTCGTCGCCGCCGTCCCCGTTCAGAGTGTTGTTAGGACCGCCCAGATCCGTTCCTAACAGGAAATCGTCGTCTACGGTGCCATTCTGTGTCGTGGTGTCGAAGAACAAAGCCATCGGTGAAATCCCTTGCTTAAATTCGCCATTCCTCCGCTGGCGTTGGATAACTCTAAAATTCTTGTTATAAATTGGAGACAAACAGGCATTGATCGATGCGGAGGACCATCGTCGCCGATGATCGAGCATCCTTGATATCGTGTGGGTTCACACACTTTTTCGGACTGCGCAAAGATGAGCACGAACAGTCTGAACTCAGACCGTCTTAACCAAAGTGTCAGCGCATGCTGCTGCAATTTGCAACCCGACCCACAACCTGTCACCCACCACGGACGCTAGCAGAACCGTCAAGGCGCGAAAAGGTAACATCTCACCTGTTTGGAACTCTCGTAGTTAACGTACGCGGTCTGGCGTGACGGGTCTTGTTGTAGTCGCAAAGGACCATCTCGGAGCCGGACAAGTATCGGGCACGACGATGTCCCAGGTGTGTTCCTTGACCAATGCGTTGGGACAGCCGCCGTGGTCAATTTCCGTAGAACACCACTAGATTTAATGTGAAACCGTGCCTGGTCACGCTCGTCGGAACCCTACTCCTGACATCCTGCCTAGAATCGACTGAGTGGTTCACTCAACCTGCAGGATCAGAAAGTCTCTTTGATCAAATAGGATGTGCCCTCGGACCAAAGGCGGACAAGGTCTCATCGTTTCGGCCACTGATCTTCCAGAGCGAGTCCACGCGGGAGTGACTGGCGATCCGCGTGAGACGCAAGCTGCGCTCTATCGACGTGATCGATGCAGTACCCGATCTGTGCTGCCTCATAAAGATTGCCTGTACTCATTCACTCGGAGTTGGACATGTTTCGCGCCACCCGTCCGGGCGACATCGGCTACAGGATGCCGAGCCTAGGCTTCGACCCGACAACCTTGGCACCTCGAACCAAGAAGCGTTCTGAGACCCGCCATATCGCTTCATCGGATCAGGTATTGGCGCATCAACTTGGGGCTACCTTGCCTGTCTTTGTATCCACCGTACCGGGCGCCCGTCGATGAACGCAAGGCCGAGCCCGATGGCAAGCGCGCCGATGATCTCCTGCGCGAACACCGGCTCGTCCAGAAAGATGTTGCCGAGTGCGATGGCGGTGACGGGGATCAATAACGTGACCAACATGGCATTGCTCGCACCCGCGCGGACCAGGATCTTGAAGAACACCAGATAGGCAACGGCCGTGCCGAAGATCGCGAGCCCGGCGACGGCGCCAAGCGTGTGCGCGCTGGGCATCGGCAGGGTCCAGGGTTGGTCGATCACCGCTACGACGACACTCATGATCGCGGTCGAGGCCACCAGCTGGCAGCACGCCGATTTCAACGGTGCGACGGCGCTCAGCCGCCGCCGGCCCCAGAGCGCGGCAAACCCGTAGCTGACCGCGCCTGCCATGCAGAGCAGGATGCCGATCGTCTCCGGCCCGCCGACCGGCCCATCGAACCCACGCAGGATTGCGACCCCGGCAAGGCCCAGGAGCACGCCGATCAGGCGGAGCACGGTCAGCCGCTCCTCGCGGAAGGCGGCCATGACCATGACGGCGAACAACGGCGTCATCGCGTTGATGATCGAGGACATGCCGACGGTGATGAACAATTGCCCCGAGAAGATGAACCCGAACGGGAGCACGTTGTTGAGAAGCCCCATGCCCGCGAACGGTAACCACTCGCGCCGGGTGCGGGGCAGGCGGTGCCCCATGATCCAGAGGAGCGGCAACAGCGTCGCGGTGGCCAGTGCCACGCGCGCCAGCACGACGGTCAGCGGCGGCAGCTCACGCACGGCGACGCCCGCGAAGAAGTACGCTCCGCCCCATAGAAAGGCGAGGACCATCAGCAGGCCCCAGTCCTGCGAGTCCATGTCCTTGGGCGTGTCGCTCATTTGGCTCCTCATGAGTTGAAGGGCAGGCATAGTGACGGCGGGTTCACCCGACGACCCGGATCTTGCGACATGGTGATGGTGGGGCCCTCCCTCTCGACAAACCGCCGGGGAGGCGGCAAGAGTTTGCCCAAGTAACCGGGAGGGACACCATGAAACTGATGCGCATGGGCGCGAAGGGCGCCGAGAAACCTGCAATGCTGGACGGGGGCGGGGTGATCCGGGACCTCTCCGGGGTCATCGGCGATATCGATGGCGCGGCGCTGTCGCCGGAGGGGCTGGCGAAACTGGCGGCGGTCGATCCCGGGTCGCTGCCCGCCGTGGATGCGGGCGTGCGGGTCGGGCCCTGCGTGGGCGGGATCGGCAAGTGCATCTCGGTCGGGCTGAACTATGTCGACCACGCGCACGAGACCAACAACCCGATCCCGACCGAGCCGATCCTCTTCGGCAAGGCGGTGACGTCCATCTGCGGGCCGAACGACGATGTCGAGAAGCCGCGCGCGTCGACCAAGCTCGATTGGGAGATCGAGCTCTGCATCGTCATCGGCAGCCGCGCGAAGTATGTCTCCGAGGCCGATGCCCTGGACTATGTGGCCGGCTATGCCGTCTTCAACGATGTCTCCGAGCGTGACTTCCAGATCGGCCGCCCTGGCGGGCAATGGCTGAAGGGCAAGAGCCACGACACCTTCGGCCCGCTGGGTCCCTGGATGGTCACGAAGGACGAAGTGGCCGATCCCAGTGATCTGGCCATGGAGCTGAAGGTGAACGGCAAGGTCATGCAGAAGGGCTCGACCAAGACCTTCATCTTCCACCCAGCGCAGGTCGTCAGTCATATATCGCAGTTCATGACGCTCGAGCCCGGCGATGTGATCCCTACGGGCACGCCACCCGGTGTCGGCGCGGGCATGACCCCGCCTGTCTGGCTGAACGCTGGAGATGTGATGGAGCTGGAGATCGAGGGGCTTGGTACCCAGCGCCAGGCAGTCGTGGCGGCCTGAGACCGTGGCGAGCCCCTTCGATCCGGTCGATTCGTCGGTAGTGGCCCGGTACGCCGGGGTTGCCACCTTTATGCGGGCAGCCCAATCGGCGCCGGTCCCGGGGCTTGATATCGCGCTGGCCGGCGTACCGCTGGATCTGGGCGCCACCTACCGGGTCGGTGCGCGGCATGGGCCTGCGGGGGTGCGCGACGCCTCGCGCCTTATCCGGCAAGTGAACCCGTCGACCGGGGTCGCCCCCTACCGGCTGGTCAACATCGCCGATGTCGGAGACGCGCCGACGGACCCGCTGTCCGTGGAGCGCTCGGTTGATCTGGTGCAGGGCTTCTATGATTCGATCCACGCAGTGGGCGCGGCCCCGATCTCGGTTGGCGGGGATCATGTCGTGCCGCTTCCCATCCTGCGAGCCATCGCCAAGGACCGGCCCGTGGGGCTTATCCAGATCGATAGCCATGCCGATACGTTCGATGACTTCATGGGTACAAAGATCAACCATGCGACCTTCGTGCGCCGGGGGATAGAGGAGGGGCTAATCGACCCCGCCCGAACCATCCAGATCGGTCTGCGTGGTACGCGCTACGGCGACGACGATATCGTCTTTGGCGATCAGGCGGGGCTCACGATGCTCTCCATGGACCTCTATGAGGAGATGGGTCGTGCTGCGGTGATCCAGAAGATCCGTGACGTCGTGGGTGCTGGTGCCGTCTACATCACGATCGATATCGACGGGTTGGATCCGCGCGATGCGCCAGGGACCGGCGTGCCGGAGCCGGGAGGGATCTCGATGCGCGACTGCCAGGTGATGCTGCGCAGTCTGACAGGGCTCGACGTGGTGGGAGCGGACATCTGCGAGGTGGTCCCAGGGCTCGACCCGACGGGCATCACCTGCATCAACGCGGCCAACCTGATGTTCGAGCTTGCGTGCGTGATCGCTGTCGCCCGGACGCAGGACAACTGAGGAACAGTGGAACGCCGGGGCAAGCCCGGCGTGTTCCTCTCAGTTGCCCACCCGCCCACCCTTTGGCGCCCAGAACGACCGTTCCACTAACGATCACAGTTGAGGCCAGGCGCCCAAGGGTGGGCGGGTGGGCACTGATAAATGCCGCGCGTCAGCGCGTCCTTCGGCCTAGTAGGTCGCACGGCCACCGGAGAGATCGAAGACGCCGCCGGTGGTGAAGCTGTTCTCGGCCGAACTCAGCCACGTTACCATGTTTGCGATCTCCTCAACGGTCACGAACCGCCCACGGGGGATCTTCGAGAGCATGAAGTCGATGTGGTACTGTTCGATCTGGTCGAAGATCGCTGTCTTCGCAGCCGCAGGCGTGATGCAGTTCACCGCAATGTCTTGGCTTGCCAGTTCCTTGCCGAGCGACTTCGTCAGCGCAATGACGCCCGCCTTGGCTGAGGAGTAATGGGCGGCGTTGGGATTGCCCTCCTTTCCCGCGATCGAGGCCGTGTTCACGATGCGGCCGTAGCCAGCCTCAACCATGTGCGGGGCGATCGCCTTGCAGCAGTAGAAGACGCCGCTGAGATCGATGTCGATCACCTTGCGCCACTCCGCAGGATCCGTGTCGATCACCGTCGCGTTCGCGCCCGCGATGCCAGCGTTGGCAACCAGGATGTCGACCCCGCCCATCTCCGCCACCGTACGGGCGGTCGCGGATTGAACCCGGTCCCAATCACTCACATCAGGATCATTCACGTAGACGGTGCCCTTGCCCGCGAGCTGCTCGGCCGCCTGCTCGGCTAGCGCCCGGTCCGCATCCCAGATCGTGACGGTTGCGCCGGAGGCGAGAAACCGCTCGACAACCGCGAGCCCGATCCCCTGGGCGCCCCCGGTGACAACGGCCTTGCGGCCCTGAAGATCGTAGGTGTTCATCGCAACCTCCCTCGTTTGGTTTGACGTGATCTAGGCCAGCCGGGGTGGCGCAATCCAGTGCTTTCTGAGGGTCGGCCTAGGCGGTTAGGCTACCGATCAGACAACGGGCGGCGCCGCGGGCGGCGTCTAGGTCGTCGACGACGTGAGCGAGACCCAGCGCACAAGAAGCTGTCCGCATACCCAACCACGTTCTCTGAGTGCCGGATGATGGTGTGCTCCAAACAAAACCTGCTTGGGACCCTGCTATCGCCGCGGAGTGATCGAAAACAAAGCACCCGGGTTCCGGGTGCTGCTTCAGGATCAACACCCAATGGCGCTCCGGTCAAAGCTGAACTCGAGCGGGGCGTCGCATTTGAGACGGCGGTACGGGACTGTACCGACAGCCAGACCGAACGCATCGCCCTCGAGCTCGGCGACCGTCATCCTCTGCGACAAGTCCAACGGTTGGCAGGAAAAGTTGCCGCCGGATTGCTTCGTCGCCGGGTTGAACGTGTTCTCAGGGTGCCGGAAGCAGATTTCTGACCCTCTGATCTCCCAAGATTCAGGCAGGCTGCGGGTGTTTCCCGGATACCAAAGCCAGCTCCGGGTCGAGGTCTCAACGTAGCTGATCTGAAATCCGTGTTGGCGGTTGAAGGAGAGGTATGTCTGCCCGACTTGCGGGTACGCTGCAAAGCGAGCCGCCTGTTCGTCCGTTCCGGGTCGACCATCCGGCAGGCCCGTCTTCCGCCTGCGAGTGTCGCCCTCACAGTAAGTCTCAACCCGGATGTTCCCGGAACCTCGGATGGGCAATCTGGACATGTTGGTGATGCCTGGAACGAACTTCAGCACCCCTCCTTCGAAGACTGCATCGCAGTCTGTGCTCCGTGCAACGGCGACTTCCAGTGAGTAGCCATTTACCTGCCCAGCCTGCGAGTAGTCTACGAGGGCGAAGGTCTTGTCCGGGCTATGCCCGACCAGGAAAGATCTGCCGAGCACATCGACTTCCGTGGCGGTCTGCATGATGGCGTCCACCTCTGCTTTTTTCTGGGCGGTCACCTCGGGGTCTGGTGCGGGAAGGGGAGGGATCTTGCTACCTACGCGCGGCCCACAGGCTCCAACGCCAACGCAGAGCGTCAAGATGATGATAGGTTTCAACAAATAGCGCATGTCTGAATCTCCCAGTTTGTAACAGCGCGGCTTTTACGATTTAGTCGCCCAAACACAAGCCGGGAGGACACCATGACCGCCTTTCACAAAGGCCGTTTCCGCAGCCGTCAGTGGTTCGACAATCCGGATAACCCGGCAATGACGGCGCTCTACCTCGAGCGCTATCAGAACCAGGCGTTCACGCTGGAAGAACTGCAATCCGGCAGGCCGATCATCGGGATCGCCCAGTCGGGTAGCGACCTCGCGCCGTGCAACAAGATACACCTCTTCCTCGTCGACCGGGTCAAGGCGGGGATCCGGGATGCTGGCGGTATTCCGCTGGAGTTTCCGGTGCACCCGATCCAGGAAACGGGCAAGCGCCCAACGGCGGCCCTTGATCGCAACCTGATGTATCTCTCCCTAGTCGAGGTGCTCCAGGGCTATCCTCTGGACGCGGTTGTGCTGACCACGGGTTGCGACAAGACCACGCCCGCGATGCTGATGGGGGCGGCGACGGTCGATATCCCGGCGATCGCACTCAATGGCGGGCCAATGCTGGATGGCTGGTGGAAGGGCGAGCGCGCGGGCTCGGGCATGATCGTCTGGGAGTCTCGGCGCCTGCTTGCGGCGGGGGAGATCGACTACCCCGAGTTCCTGGCCCGGATCTGTTCCTCGGCGCCGTCGCTGGGCCATTGCAACACGATGGGCACAGCCTCGACCATGAACGCGCTGACCGAAGCGCTGGGGTTCATGCTGCCGGGCACGGGCAATATTCCGGCCCCCTGGCGCGCCCGGATGGAGGCCGCCTACCAGACCGGCAAGCGCATCGTCGAGATGGCGCACGAAGACCTTTGCCCCAGCCAAATCATCACCCGCGACGCGTTGCATAACGTCATCCGCGTGAACACGGCGATTGGCGGATCCACCAATGCGCCGATCCACTTCGCGGCAATCGCCCGCCATGCGGGGCTGGAGCTGGAGATCACCGAGTGGCAGCAGATCGGTTTTGACCTGCCGCTTCTGGTCAACATGCAGCCGGCTGGCACCTACCTTGGCGAGGATTACCAGCGCGCCGGTGCCACGGCGGCGGTAATGGGTGAGCTGCTGTCGGTGGGTCTGCTGGACGGCGGACCTCTCAGGGTGTCGGGCAAGACGGTGGCGGAGGACTACGCGGAGGCGCGCTCCGAGAACCACGACGTCATCTTCACGCCTGCCAAGCCAATGCGCGAGAAGGCGGGGTTTGTCGTGATCTCGGGCAACCTCTTTGACAGCGCGCTCATGAAGACATCGGTGATCTCGGCCCAGTTCCGCCAGAAATGGCTGTCGCATCCTGGCGCCGAAGGTGTCTGCGAGGGCAGGGCCGTGGTCTTCGAAGGGCCTGAGGATTACCACGACAACATCAACAACCCAGCGCTTGGGATTGACGAGAACACAATGCTCTTTATCCGGGGCGTGGGGCCGGTGGGCTATCCTGGCGGCGCAGAAGTTGTGAACATGCAGCCACCCGATGCCCTGATCGCGGCCGGTGTCAATCACCTGCCGACGATCGGGGACGGGCGACAGTCGGGGACATCGGAGAGCCCGTCGATCCTGAACGCCTCGCCCGAAGCGGCGGTGGGCGGGGGACTCGCCTACCTGAAGACCGGCGATACCGTGCGGCTGGACATTGCGAACGCGCGGATGGACGCGCTGGTGGACGACGCTGAATGGCAGGCCCGCAAGGACGCGTGGCAGGCGCCGGAACTGGTGCACCATACGCCCTGGCAGGAAATCCAGCGCGCCCACATTGGCCATTTCTCGGACGGTGGGTGTCTGGAGTTTGCAACTCGCTACCGGCGCACGTCCGAGGTTCTGGAGCGAGACAACCACTGAACGGCACAGAAGACTTGTGGTGCCGGTTGAACATCGCAAGGCTGTCGCCAGCCTGTTTCCATCGGGCCTTGACCATCGTGCTGGTGGTGTAATCGCCGGGTGCACGAGATGATGAAATTGGTACTGCGGTGACGCGGCGTCATAAGCAAGGGTTTTGGGAGATCAGACGATGAAGGCTGCGATCATTGGAGGCGGAGGGTTTCTGGGGCAGAAGCTGGCAAGAAGGCTTGCCGAGATCGGGAAGGTTCGGGGCGAGGCGATCACCTCCATGGTTTTGGCCGATATCGTTGCCCCCAACGCAATTGAGGCTGGTTTCCCGGTCGAGACACAGCAAATGGACATCACCGACCGCGCGGCCGTCGACCGAGCCGTCGCCGGGGCAGGCGCGATCTGGCACCTCGCCGCAATCGTCTCGGCGCAAGCGGAGGCCGAGTTCGACCTCGGGCTCGAGATCAATCTCGGCGGGTCGCTGAACGTCTTCCAGGCAGCTCGGGCGCTCGGGACGAACCCGATCCTGGTCTACACCTCCTCGTGCGCGGTCTACGGCGGTGAGATCGAGGATCCGATGCGCGACGGGGTAGAGCTGAACCCCCAGACCTCGTACGGCGCCCAGAAGGCCGCGGCCGAGCTGATCCTGACCGACATGTCCCGCAAGGGCTTTGTGGACGGGCGCGGTCTGCGCCTGCCAACGATCACGATCCGGCCCGGCAAACCCAACAAGGCCTCGACCGGCTTCATGTCCTCGATCTTCCGCGAGCCCATGCAGGGCCAGCAATCGAACTGTCCAGTGGGCCGGGACTTTCCAATCTGGCACTGCTCGCCGCGCACGATGGTCGAGAACCTGGTCCACGCCGCAGAGATCCCGCCCGAGGACTGGGGAAAGAACCGCTGCCTCGCGACACCCGGGCTGACGAGCACGATCGGCGAGATGATCGACGCCATGACCCGGGTGGCAGGGCCCGGACCGGAAGCGCTGATCACTTGGGACAAGGATGATTGGATCGAGGGGATCGTGCGTCAGTTCACCTCGGCCGTGATCCCAGAGAAGGCCCTGCGCCTCGGCTTCAAGCAGGACGCGAGCTTCGAGGACTCGGTGCGCTACTTCCTGGAGGACGACATTGCCCGCCCCGGCGGGGCCGCCTGAACATGCACGACGGGGCGATCGAGCAGGCGGCCGAGCTCCTGGTCGGTGCCCGGCGAGGCAACCGCCTCCTCGACGCCATCCCCGAGGGATCATGCGATTGCGCGTTCCGGCCCGATCGGCACCGTCGACCTGACGACGGGCCGAGTGTGGTCCTGATGGCAGCGCACCCCTAGATGGCCGTCTGGCGCAACCCGCAGGTCCACGCGACGACCGTGGTCGTGCTGGAGGACCGCCGCACGCTCGCGCTCTTCATGATGCTGCTGGCCTTCTTCTGCTTCACCGCACTCGACAGTTCGGCCAAGTGGCTGGTGACCACGGGGATGTCGCCCTGGGCCGCCGTCTTCGCGCGCTATGCGGTCCACCTGGCCGTCGTCGCCCTGCTGATCCTGCCGGCCGAGGGCACATCCAGCCTCGCCAGCCGCGCGCCCGGCCGCGAGATCCTGCGCGCCCTCTTCCTCCTCGGCGCCACGCTCTGCAACTTCATGGCCATCCAGCATCTGCCGCTGACCCTCACCGCCACGATCTTCTTCACGATCCCGATCTTTGTGACGGTCCTCTCGATCCCGATCCTGGGCGAGCAGGTGGGCTGGCGCCGCTGGCTCGCCGTCGCGATCGGTTTCCTGGGCATCCTGATCGTGATGCGCCCTTGGACCGGGGGGTTTCACTGGGCGATGGTCCTTTCGCTCGCGGCTGCGCTTTCGGCATCGTTCTACCAGATCCTGACCCGGATGCTCGCCGGGGTGGACAAGACGAACACCCAGCAGCTCTATGCGGGGCTCATCGCGGCAGTCGGGGTGGCACCGATGGCCTACCTGAACTGGTCGTTGCCCGGCGATGCGCTGGCCTGGGTGCTGTTCGCTACCATGGGGCTCTTCGGCTGGCTGGGGCACCAGATGCTGACGGTGGCGCACCGCTACGCACCAGCCTCGTTTCTAGCGCCATTCATCTACTTCCAGCTTGTCTTCATGACGGCGTCCAGCTGGATCGTCTTCTCGCAGCCGCCCACTGTCTGGATCTTCGTCGGTGCGCCCATCGTCATCGCCAGCGGCTTCTATATCTGGTGGCGCGAGCGCAAGGTAAAGGGGATCTGATATGCCCAAGAAAAGGAGTTCCCATGTCTGTTGAAATCATCGTCCCTGGCCCTGTCATGGACAGCGTGCACGAGGCGTTGGACGCCCGTTTCACCGTGCATCGCCTCTGGGAGGCGGCGGACCCGGCAGCCATGCTGGCCGAGGTCGGGCCGCGCGTGCGCGGGATCGCGCTCCACGGCAGTTGCGATGCAGCGATGATGAACGCGTGCCCCAACCTCGAGATCGTGTCGTCCTTCGGCGTCGGCTACGACGGCGTCGATGTGGATCATGCCAAGGCGCAAGGTATCCGCGTCTGCAACACGCCTGACGTTCTGAACGATGCTGTGGCCGAGATGACGTTTGCGTTGATGATCGCGCTTTGCCGCCGCATTCCGCAGACCGACCAGTATGTCCGCGCGGGCCGCTGGGAGAAGGAGGGCAACCATGCCTTCACCGGGGAGCTGACCGGCGCAACGGTCGGTGTGCTCGGCCTGGGGCGGATCGGGAAGGAGTTCGCGGCGCGATGCCAAGCGTTCAAGATGCGCGTCGTCTACCACGGGCGGTCGGAACAACGGTATCTGCCTTACCAATACTACGGCGACCTCGAAGCCATGTCGCGCGATGTCGACTGGCTGGTCTGTATCGCTCCGGGGGGCGATGGGACACGTGGCATCGTCTCACGCAAGGTGCTGGAGGCGCTTGGCCCCGAGGGGGCCTTCGTCTCGATCGGGCGCGGAACCTCTGTGGACCAGGACGCGATGCTCGAGCTGCTCCAAACGGGTGCGTTGGGGGGTGCCGCACTCGATGTCTTCACGGACGAGCCGCATGTGCCGGAGGCGTTCTTCGGGTTGGACAACGTCGTGCTTTCTCCGCACCAGGGTTCGGCCACCCACAAGACCCGCTGGGCGATGGGGGACCGAGTTGTGCGAAATCTCATCGAGCACTTCGAGGGCCGTCCGCTTCTCTCCCCCGTCGTCTGAGGGACGCGGGATCACAAGGAGTGCGGTGACGCAAGGTGATCTCATCCGCGATGAGATCACCTGGACATAACCTTCAATCAGTTAACGCATCGTCGTCACCTTGGTTGTCATCCTGATCGTCACCTTCCGGTTCACCCACGGGACACATTAGCGCCCCGGACCGGGATGCCCGTTTCACGGTGGCAGATCTCGGCCAGTTTTGCGACACCAGCGCGGATCTCGTCAGAAGTGGGCAGGGCGAAGCAGAGCCGCAGGCAATCCCCCGCGTCGGCCCCCGCCCATGACCACTCGGCGCCCGGGTTGAACTGCAATCCCTCGGCGTTGCAGGCGGGGAACAGCTTTGATGTGTCGACACCTGGCAGCCGCACCCAGATGAAGATCCCGCCGTCGGGACGGTGGAATTCGGCGGCGGTACCAAACTCGGCCTGCAGGGCCTCGACCATCGCGTCTGCCTTCGCTTTCAACCGTGGCAGCAGACCGGCGATATGCTCGGCGTAGTGGTTCCCGAAGTACTCGGCCACGACCATCTGGCTCAGCATGTTGGTGCCAGCGTCGCCTTTGAGAGGCAGGATGCGGGAGAGTACCGGCCAGTCTGCAACCAGATACCCCAGTCGGATCGCAGGCGAGAGGTTCTTCGAGAACGACCCGATGTGGATCACCGATCCGCTCTGGTCGAGCCCGCGCAAGCACGGCGGGCGATCCCCGCTCCAGACCAGATCAGCATAGCATTCGTCCTCGAAGATTGGCACGCCGTGCGCCTGAGTCAGGCGCAGCAGCGCTTCGCGCCGGTCCAGCGGCATGACCGATCCCGTGGGGTTCTGCACCGTCGGGATGGTGAAGACATACTTCGGCACTGTGTCTTTCTCTTTGAGATCGTTGAGAATTTTCTCGAGTGCATCAAGTCTCAGGCCATCTTCGTCCAGCGGTGCGCCGACGATATTGGCGCCCCGCCGTGCCAGCTTGCCGAACATGCCGCCATAGCTCGATTCCTCGATGATGACGGTGTCGCCGGGACCGACCAGCAGGGTGTTCACCAGATCCAGCCCCTGCAACGAGCCGGACGTGATCAGGACCTGCTCGGGTGTCGTCGGAGCGCCCCGGTCGTTGCTCATCTTCGCGGCCACGAACTCGCGCAGCGGCAAGAAGCCTTGTGGCCCGCCATTGTTGTTGTACTGCGCCAGATCGGGGCCGAGCGCGCGCAAGTGCTTGGTGACCCCTTCGATCAGCGCCTCTACCGGGATCGCTTCGCGATCGTTGTGGCCGCCGACAAAGTTGTGAGCGGGATAGCCGGCCCACGGCTGCGCGGCTGGGGGCAAGCCGTTGGTCAGAAGCGGGGTGAAGTCGAATGGTGGCATGGCTGGCATCTCCTCCGGCGTTTTGCCCAGCATGCCGTGAGGGCGCGCCGGACACCAGAGTAGGCCGTGATGATCACGCCGGTGATTGGTCCGGCGCCTGCCGCTGGCCGTTCGTCAAGGATCGGAGAACGCGAAATCGCCTTGGTCCAGCGTCGTGCCATCCACGCTGACCAGGCGAACCGTCCCGCCGGCGTGGGTGACTACGGCGTCGTCCCCGTCCTGCAGAACTTCAAGATCGTCATAGCCGAACGCTTCGATCATGAACTCGATCGCGTCGACCCCGTCTTCGAAGTCCGTGATCACGTCCTGGCCGCTGGTGCTGTCGAAGACGAAGCGGTCAGTTCCGCTACCACCGGTGAGCTGATCGCTGCCGTCTCCGCCCGTGAGTGTATCCGCGCTGTCCCCACCGAACAGGTTGTCGTTCTCCGTGCCACCAAAGAGCACATCGCGCCCCCCGCCACCATCGAGGGTGTCGTCTCCGGTCTGCCCCTCCAGAAGATCGTCGCCGGCGCTACCGAACAGCGTGTCGTCGCCGTGTCCGCCGAAAAGGGTATCGAATTCGGTGCCGCCAAAGAGAGCATCATTGCCATCGTTGCCCCAAAGGGTGTCGCGACCTTCTTCACCGTTGATCGTGTCGTGACCTGCCTGGCCAGACGCGCGGTCATCGTCTGTCCCAACGGACATGACGTCGTTTCCGGCCCCGCCCTCAAGATGGTCTCGTCCGTTGCCACCGTAGAGTTGGTCGTCGCCGGCACCGCCATAGAGGAAGTCGCGGTCGAGGTTGCCCATTAGCACGTCGTTTCCGGCCCCGCCGAAAAGTGTATCCAGGCCCTCGTCGCCGTACAGCTTGTCCGCTTCGTCTCCACCGAAGAGACTGTCGTCCAGCGTGCCGCCGTAGAGCGCGTCCTTGCCGGCATCACCGTACATGGCGTCGTTGCCCGACCCTCCGAACAACGTGTCGACATCTGCGCCACCAAAGAGGTGGTCGTCGCCGTCGTTGCCCCACAGGGCGTCGCGACCGTCGTCGCCGTTGATCGTGTCGTTGCCTGCCTGACCAGATGCCCGGTCATCGTCTGTCCCGAGCGACATGGTGTCGTCACCGGACCCACCTTCGACTTGGTCCCGACCGTCACCGCCGTCGAAGTAGTCAGCGCCAGCGCCACCGAACAGAAAGTCTCGGTCGGCGCCGCCGTCGAGCACGTCATCGCCATCGCCACCAAAGAGCGAGTCCGTGTCGTCATCGCCGTGCAGGTAGTCCGCCCCCTCGTCGCCGAAGATCCTGTCGGTGAACGCTCCGCCGTTCACAATGTCGGATCCACTGCCGCCGTAAAGAACATCCTCACCTGCGTCACCCGACAGGACATCGTCGCCCGCTCCACCAAAGAGCACATCGGCATCGGCGCCACCAAAGAGCGCATCGTCGCCATCGTTACCCCACA
This sequence comes from Pseudomonadota bacterium, assembly GCA_039033215.1. GTDB lineage: Bacteria > Pseudomonadota > Alphaproteobacteria > Rhodobacterales > Rhodobacteraceae > Thermohalobaculum. Next base: position 111,266 of record JBCCDA010000001.1, read on the forward strand.
ACGTGTCGCGATCGCCGCCGCCGTCGATGAAGTCGTTGCCCGCGTTGCCAGATGCCAGATCATCGCCAGCGTCGGTCGACATTACATCGTTGCCGGTACCGCCAGCCAGCTGGTCCCACCCGGTTCCGCCGAACAACGTGTCTGCCCCGTCTCCACCGTCGATCTGATCGTCGCCGTCAAAGCCGCGGACAATGTCGTCCCCATCCCCCGCGTTGGCAACGTCACTGTCGTCGCTGAGGCTCAGGTCATCAGCTTCGTCTGTCGTCGCCACGCCGACCACGTAGTTGGTAAGGCCCTCCGGAGGGTCACCCAACACGATCGGGGCACGGTCATCTACCAGCACGCCGTTGTCGAAGACGCGGTACTGGGGCGCGACGATCGTGTGTTGGTTGATTGCCAAGAGGCCGCGTTCCAGCGTTCCCTGCGGCAACTCCCACGCGAGATCCAGGGCGACCACAACTTCCTTGACCTCCGGTATCCCGGTCAGCCGGTCAGAGAAGATGACATTGACGACTACGAACTTGACGTCGTCGACACCGGCGACGCGGTAGTAGCCGTCCTGGGCAAGAACGCCCTCGATCATGTCTTTTGACAGGACGAGGCGTTCGTTCGTGGTCACGGAACGCTCGGCTGCTGACGGATCGAGCGGTGAGAAATCGCCGTAGAGGAAGACGTGCCGCCCGAAGCTGTCCTCCTTGGCAAATTCCAAGACGGTCCCCGACCAGATGTCCGCGTTGATGTTCTCCACATAATCCAACCAGGAGTGGCGCTTCGCCTCCACGCCAGTAGTGAAGTGGATCTGGCTTAGGAAGATGTTCGGGTCCTCTTGGTAGGCCAGCGGGATGTGCTGCTCCAGCATTGCGGCCTGATCGGGATTGTTGGCGATGTCCTCGCGCCAGAGGGCGACAAGCGCCCCGTCGCGGCTGTCGCCGAGCAATTCGATCTCGACGCCTGCATCGTTCGGCACATCGTCGATGCTGTCGTACCACTCTGCCCCGCGCGCGCGGTAATCGGTGCCGTCTTCCAGTTCGACCGTGATGTTCGAGGCCCTCAGCCAGCCGTCCCGGATGTTGTCATGGGTGACGTTGACGAGGTTCATGTTCCAGAGGTTGTAGACCGGGTTCTCGATCCCCCCGATCTGCCCCAGCCCCTCGTAGGCCTCGGTGTTCATGGACGGGTGGTCGTGCGGGAGCTTCGGATCCCAGTAGCCGCGGCGATACTCCTGACGATCGCCGACCATCGACCAGTTCGTCACCGCATTGTAGAAGTTCTCGATGTGCGCATCGACGACGGTGATGTCCGCCACGGATACCTTGAAGAAGAGCCCGGCCGAAGATTGCTGAGCGATATCCGAGACCTTGGTCTCGGTGCCGAGGATCAGGATGTCCGAGAGGACATACTTCGACGAATAGGTGATCGAGATCCCGGATTCGTCGACTTCCCAGGCTGTGAAATCCTCAAAGTGGCTCCAAGCGTCGTTGAACTTGCGCACGGAATCCAGTGGATCGCTGATCACACGCACGCCCTCGCGTGCGGCGATGACCTCGTTCCCGCGGAACACGAGGATTGGCACGTCTTCCACGTTGATGTAGTCGAGCCCGTGCCCGATGTCTTCCAAGAGCGCGTCGCCGCCCTCGACTTCGATGGGGCGCAATCCGGTGCCGTTGGAATGCCAGAAGAAGCCAACCCGGCCCGAAGAGACGGCGACATTGTCTTCGACATCGAGTGCGCGTGACTTCATGTAGAAGCCCACGCCGCCCGCGCCGTCGTCTTCGTTGAACCCCTCGCCGTCCTGATTGGGGGCGACCTCGCGCACGCCATAGGTGCCCATGGCGAGGTTGTCGCTCCAGATACCCCGTTCGTCGCCTGACTCAGATACGAACGCAGCGCCACCAGCGTCGTAGACGACATTACCGTCGAGGGCGGCATCCGATGAGTGTTGGACGATTCCCCAACCTGGAGTGCCCCAGACCGCGTTGCCGTGCAGATAGGCCCCATCCACGAAATCGTCGTCCAGATGGTCTGCGATGCCGTCGCCGTCCTGATCGCCGCAGTGGCAGATGGGGTCGCCGGTTTCGGCGCAGGGGCCGATCACACCGCCGCCGAGGGCGTCGGAGTCGCACTCGCAAACATCCGCACCCGTCACAGGGCAGGGCCCGGCTCCGTGATCGTGGTCGTCGTGATCCGCGTGCTGGTTCGCCTGATGGATATGCAGCGCGTAGCGGCCCCGATGGTTCATGATCAGGTGGTCCGCGGTCTCCTCGACCAGGTCGATGCCGGGATCGTATTGACCCGGGCTGCCGGCATCCACGTGCTGGCGGAAGTCGTGGACGCCGCCGGTGACAAGATCGTCGACCGGTACGGACTTGTCGGTACGGCCGAGCCCCAGGAACGCCGAGTTCTGCACATCAACATCATCGTTGTGCATGAACATGATGTGGCCGCGTTCGGTCACATAGTGCTCGCCGCCACTCTCTGCCTCACCCAGCGACACACCGCGTGACGGTACGCCGTCGCCATCGGGGTCCGCCGCCGACGAGGAGAAGGTGACGTTGCGTGACATGTTGCCGACATGGCCGGTGAGCTCGGCGCCGGTTTGCGGGTTCGTAGGCCCGGTGTGATCGTACTGCAGGGGCAGGTCCAGGGTGACGATCATCTGACCGCCGACCTCCTGCACCGAGGTGACCGTGCGCACTTCGTCCTGGGTGATCAGTTCACCGTCGGCATTGTCGCCCAGGAACTTGGTGCCGCCCACGACGATCTTGTGTCCGACGGCCCACCCCGAGTCCTCGATCGTGGTATCGAAGATCAGTTGCGTGGCGCCCGCGCCGGGACCTTCGGCAAGCTGAAGGCCGGCATCGACTTCCTGTCCCTTGATCTCGACCTTGCCGGAGGCGATCAGCCCGAGGCTGAGCTGCTCGGGATCCCACGAATGGCGCCCGATCACGCCATCGCCTCCGGATACATCCGTGTAGCCGCCAATCTGGGCCACGCCTTCGTTGAAGACGATGTCGACCGTGCCGTCGGTATCCGCGGCCGCGTCGACCGTGAAGGTCGAGTTGTCGCTGGTGATGATCGTGTCGACGACCATCTTCGTCGCCGCGCCGTTCGCGGCGGTGAAGGTGATGTCTCCATCGACCCGGAGCAGGAACAGCTCGGCATTGCTCTGGCCCTGGTAGTCGACCGACACGCCTTCAGGAACATGGACGAGCGCGCCGTCGTTCGGCACACGCCCGTCAGCCCAGGTATCCGGGTCGAACCAATCGCCATCCCGTACCGCAACATGAGTCGCAGACGACGCAACGCCCTGGGCGTTGGTCGCCATCAAATCAAGATGCGCCATGTGGTGACCGTGTGCGCCGGCTTGCGTCGACATACGGACTAGACCCCCGTGTTTGCTCTCCGGGGGAAGATCACTTGGCGGTGTTTATTCGGCCTCAACAAAGGAGGTTAAGGCGCGATCAACTACGATTTATATATGTTGAATTCGATTGAATATTTGCGGAGTTGTTATGTGCAAACGCCAGCTTGCGGTCTTAGCTATCGGCCACTGCGCGTTGCCAGAGACCTCCGATCGCCAAGGCACCTGCTCCGATAATCAGCGCCATGCCGGCGAACATGTTCCAGGTCAGCGTTTCTCCCCACAGCATCCATGCGAACAGGGGGATCCATAGCAGGAAACTGTAATCGAAAAGTGCAGCGTAGCTCGACGGGGCACCTGCATAGCCGTAGGCGAGGCACACCATGCCCACGGCCCCCGCGATCCCCATCCCAAATACGATGCCGAGCTCGCGCCAGCCGACTCCTTGCAGGGGTATGGTAGCAAAGCCCGTGCCCTGGATGTGCCCGATGGCCGCCGCCAGCCAGGGCGTTGCCGCGATCCCCGCGACGCCTACCATCAGGAAGAAGCTCATGTTCCAGAAGGCAAGGCAGCCTGGCGTCTCCTGTCGGCAATATCTTCGTGTCCAGATGACGCTGAGCGCATAGAACACGCCGCCCAGCACGGGCGCCACCGCGATGGCGCGCAGTGGTGTCTGACCGATCTCGAGCACCAGACATACCCCGACAAAACCCAGCACCACCGCAAGTCCCCGGTGCCAGCCCACCCGGTCTCGAAAGACGATCACCGAGATCAGGATCACGAATACCGGCGACGTGAATAATCCCGCTGCGGCCAGTGACACGCCCACAGTCGGCAGCGCCGCGAAGTAGAACATCAAGGCCGCGACCGAGAAGGTTGCCCGTGCGAAGACCGCAAGTGGGCGTTGCGGCCAGATCGTCCGGGCCTGCCCCAGCATCCAGATCACGAAGGCCATGCCGGGCAGAATGATCAGCGCGCGCAGGGCATGGTACTGCCAGACGCTCATCAGGTCCGAGATCATCCAGACGAAGTTGTCCGAAAGCGCCAGGACCATCATACCGGCGACGATTGACAAGGGGGGAAGGTAGCTGCGGCGCATGCCGCTGCCTTAGGCGGACGGGCGTTTGTGCACAAGCTGCTTCAGATCACGGGGCGCCGCACTGCCATTCCGGCCTTCACAGCGCCACGCAGCCTGCTAGGTTGCCGCAAAACGTACGAGGGAGGAAACCCATGCAAGGGCTGATGCAGGACTGGCCGCTGCGGGTGACGCATATCCTGGACCATGCCGCGCGCTTCCATGGCGGGAGAAGGGTCGTGGGGCGATCGGCAGAGGGGCCGATTGTCCAGTCCAACTGGAGCGGTATCCACCTCGGCGCGCGCAAGCTCGCGATGGCGCTGAAGCGTCTGGGGCTCGGGCGCGGTGACATGGTGGGGTGCATGGCTTGGAACACCGTGCGCCATCTCGAGGTCTGGTACGGCGTGCCGGGGGCGGGATGTGTCCTGCACTCGCTCAACCCGCGCCTCTCGGCGGAGCAGTTGATCTACATTATCAACCACGCTGAGGATCAGTGGATCCTCGTCGACGCCGATCTGGTGGGCGTGCTGGAGCCGCTGGTCGGTCAGCTCACGACCGTCAAGGGCTTCATCGTGTTGACCGAGCGCGCGACGATGCCCGAGACCTCGCTGCCGGGTGCCCTCTGCTACGGCGACCTCATCGGTGCCGAAGACGGTGCCGACCACTGGGTCCCGGGCGAGGAGACGGATGCCTGCGGCGTGTGCTTTACCTCGGGCACCACGGGCAACCCGAAGGGTGTCGTCTACTCCCACCGTTCGAACGTCCTGCATGCGATGATTACCAGCCAGGTCGACATGTTCGGCCTCTCGTCCAATGACGTGCTGATGCCGGTGGTCCCGCTCTTCCACGCCAACGGCTGGTCGACGGGTTTCGCGGGGCCGCTTGCGGGCGCGGGCATGGTGCTGCCCGGGCGCCAGCTGGATCCGGCCAGCCTGGTCGAGATGTTCGGCTACGGGGTCACCTGCTCCGCCGCCGTGCCCACGGTCTGGCTGCCCTTGCTGAAGCACCTGCGCGAGACGGGGGTCGGCCTGCCGGATCTGGAACGCGTGGTCATCGGCGGGTCCTCGTGCCCGCGCGCAGTGGTCGAGGCCTTCCAGGATGAATACGGCGTCAGGGTGCTCCATGCCTGGGGCATGACTGAAACCTCGCCCATCGGCACGATCTGCACCTTCAAACCGGAGGTCGCTGGGTTGGGCCGCGAGGCACAGTTGGACGTGCAAGGCACCGTGGGGCATCCGCCCTTCACGGTCGATCTCGCCATCCGTGACGACAACGAGGCCGATCTTCCTTGGGACGCCGAGGCGCAGGGCCGGCTTATGATTCGGGGACCGGGCGTAGTGCAGCGGTACCTGAAGGATGATGAAGCCGCCGCCGATGCGGATGGCTGGTTCGACACCGGCGACGCTGCGGTCATCGATCAGCACGGCTATGTGCGGATCACCGACCGCTTCAAGGACGTCATCAAATCGGGCGGAGAGTGGATCAGCTCGATCGATATGGAGAACCTGGCCGTCGGCCATCCAGGTGTCTTCGAGGCGGCGGCGGTCGGCGTGCCGCATCCCAAGTGGGACGAACGCCCCGTCCTGCTTGTCGTGAAGCAGCCGGGGCAGGAACCGCCCGCGGACGAGATCATCGATCGCCTCCGCCCCCATTTCGCGAAATGGCAGCTACCCGATGATGTCGTCTTTGTGGACGAGATCCCGCACACGGCGACGGGCAAGATCTCGAAGCTCTCGATCCGCAAGCTGCTGGACGAGCAGGGCTACCGGCTGCCGGACCAGCGATGACGCGTCCTCCCGGCGAGACCGGCACCTCGGGCAGCGACGCGGCAGGCGCCAAGGACGTAGATGCCTATTCGTTGATCCTTGATGCGGTCGACCGGGGCGACCTGGCACCTGGCCAGCGCCTGGTCGAGACCGAGCTGGCGGACCGGCTCGGCGTCTCCCGTACGCCCGTTCGCGAGGCGCTGCAACGGCTCGAGACCCAGGGGGTCGCGGCCCGCGAAGGGCGCAGCCTGAAGGTCGCGACGCTCGATCATTCGCAGCTGGGCGAGCTCTACGAGGTGCGCGGTGTAGTCGAGGGGCTGGCCGCCAAGCTGGCCGCACGCCATGCTGCCCCCGAGGAGATCGCGGTCCTGCAGGAGATGGTCGAGGCCGACAGTGCGCTTGTCGGCGAGCCCATGGACCTCAGCCTTGCCAATCGCCGGTTCCACCGCCAGCTCCACCGTGCCAGCCACAACCGCTATCTCGCGCAGATGTTACAGAGCATGCGCCGGTCGATGGCCCTGATCTCCTCAACGACCCTGGGGTTCGAGGGTCGGGGGACCGAGAGCGTGGCGGAGCATGAAGCCATCGTGGCCGCGATCGCGGCCCGGGACGAAGATGCGGCGCAATCGGCTGCCGAGCGCCATATCTCCAACGCGTACCGGGCCAGGCTCAAGCTGGAAAGCGGGCGGTAGGCCGGCAGGCTGAGTCGATCTTTCTCCGATGGGCGAAAGTACCGGGATCCCATCCCTTCACGTTTGTCTCAGGGACTGTCGGTCCTGATCAGGCGAGGCAGGGTTCCTTCCGGCTCCGCGTCCTTCCTCACGTCCGCTTGCACATCTGCTTTCCCGTCCACGTCGGGCACATCATCGAACTCGAACGCCTCCAGCCGCCGCGCCCGCGTGCCGGCCTTGCCGGCGGAGATCTTGATCTCGTCGATGTCCTTGGACGCCTGCGCGAAGTGGCGGTCGAGGTTCCCGACCCGGTCGGCCATCCGCTCGACATCCTTGTGCAGGAGCGCGAGCTCGCGGCGCACCTTGCCCGCCTGTTCACGCATCCGCGCATCCTTCAGGATCGCCCGCATCGTGTTCAGCGTCGCCATCATCGTCGTCGGCGACACCGTGAAGACCCGGTACTGAAAACTCTCCTGCACGACATCGGTGAAGTTGGCGTGGAGCTCGGCATAGACGGCTTCGGACGGCAGGAACATCAGCGCGCAATCGGCGGTCTCGCCGTCGACGATGTAACGCTCGGCAATCGCCTTCACATGGATCAGCAGAATGCGGCGGAACTCCCGCTCGGCCGCCGTCTTCTCGGCCTCAGTTGAGGCGGTGGCCAGCGCGGCGTAGGGCTCCAACGGGAACTTCGCGTCCACCGCGATGGGCCCCGGTGGATTCGGCAGGTGGATCAGGCTGTCGGCCCGCCTGCCGTTCGACAGCGTTGCCTGCAGGGTGTAGGCGTCTGGCGGCAGCGCCTTGCGGATGATGTCGTTGAGCTGGATCTCCCCGAAGGCGCCGCGTGCCTGCTTGTTCGCCAGGATGTCCTGCAGCCCGATCACGTCGCCGGACAACTTCTCGATATTGGCCTGGGCCTTGTCTATCGCTTCAAGCCGCGCCTGAAGCTCGCCCAGGCTGCGGGCCGTGCGGGTCGAGGTGCCGTGCAGGGTCTCGCCCATGGCGCGCTGGACCTCTTCGAGGCGGCGCTCGACCTGTTCGGTGACCCGCGTCTGCGACGAGACCTGCTGCTCGGTCACGACCCGCAGGGCACCTGCAAGCTGGTGCTGTCCCTGGTCGAGCGCCTGCACTGCTTGCGCAAGGCCGGTCATGTGCTGCGCCAGGGGGGCCGTGGCGGCGGCCGATCGGCTCGCGGCCCGAACGGCCCAGATCAGTAGCGCCAGCGCCAGCACCCCGGCGATTGCCGCGATGACAAGCGGGTCGCTGAGGCTGATCTGCGCCGGATCGAAGGGTCCCATCAGCGGCGACCGAACAGTTTCTCGATCTCCGCGAGTGAAAGCTTCACCCAGGTCGGTCGTCCGTGGTTGCAGGTCGCCGCATGCGGCGTCGCCTCGATCTCGCGCAGCAGCGCGTCCATCTCCGGCGCACTCAGCCGCCGTCCCGCACGTACCGAGCCGTGGCAGGCCATTCGGCTGAGTATGGCGTCGACGCGGCCGCGCAACCCTTCGGCGCCGCCTGCCTCCAGGATCTCGTCGGCGATATCACGCAGCAGGGCAACCGGGTCCGTCTGACCCAGGATCGCAGGCACGCCGCGCACCGCGACGGCGCCTGGGCCGAACGGTTCGATCTCGAGCCCCAGGCGGGCAAGCTCGTCCGCATGTTCCAGCAGGCGGCCAGCGTCGGTGCCGAGATCCACGACCTCCGGAATCAGAAGCTGCTGGCAGGCGACGCCGGCATCCGCCTGTGCCTTCAGGCGCTCATAGACCAGGCGTTCGTGCGCCGCGTGCTGATCGACGAGCACGATACCGTCCTCGGTTTGTGCAATCACGTAGGTCTCGTGCAGCTGCGCGCGCGCCGCCCCCAGGGGTAGTGCCACCGTATCGGGCGCAGGCGGTGGCTCGGCACGCGCAGCGACCCAGCCGGGCGATGCCTCGGCGAACCCTGCAGGCGTGTCGAGCGGCGCCTGGGCCGCCAGCGCCGCCACAACAGCTTGCCCCGAGGGACGGGGGGCTGAGGCACGATAGGGCGGCGCTGACGTCTGGCCCCGGAACGCGCCAAGGGCCGCGTTCGAGATGGTTGTGGTGGAGCGGTGCCCCGCCTCGGCCAGCGCGTGGCGGATGGCCGAGATGATGAGGCCCCGGACGGTCCCTGCCTCGCGAAAGCGGACTTCGGCCTTGGCGGGATGGACGTTGACGTCCACCCGTTCCGGTGGGCAGGCGAGCGAGAGCGAGACCACGGGGAAGCGGTCGCGTGCGAGCACGTCGCCGTAGGCCGCGCGGACGGCGCCGATAAGCACGCGGTCGCGGACCGGGCGGCCGTTGACAAAGAGATACATGGCCGCACCCGACCCGCGCGAGAATGTGGGCAGGCTGATATGGCCGCTCAGCCGCAGGCCGTCGCGCTCCGCGTCGATCGCGACGGCGTTCTGCGCGAAGTCCCGGCCGATGACCTGGCCCGCCCGGGCGAGCCGCGCGTCGAAGAGGTCCCCCTGGCACCGGTCTGCTCGGAACAGGGTGCGCGCGCTGTCGCCCTGTTCCTCGAGGGTGAAGCCCACCGCCGGTTCGGCCATGGCGAGGCGGCGCAGCACCTCGCCGATTGCCTGGGTCTCGGCCCGGTCCGTGCGCAGGAACTTCAACCGCGCGGGCGTGGCGTAGAAGAGATCTCGCACAACGACGACCGTGCCGGGCGAGAGCGCTGCGGGCCGGCGCGCGCTGGTCTCGCCCCCTGCAACGGAGATTTCAAACCCCTCCGATCCCGCAGTCCGTGAAGCTAAACGCAGGCGTGACACCGACGCAATGGATGGCAGCGCCTCGCCCCTAAAACCGAACGAGCGAATGTCGACGAGATCCTCGTCCGGCAGCTTCGAGGTCGCGTGACGCTCGAGCGCCAGGGCCAGCTGCTCTTCCGGGATGCCGCGGCCGTCATCGGTCACGCGGATCAGCGTCTTGCCGCCCTGAGCGATGCAGATACCGATCTGGCTGGCGCCGGCATCCAGAGCATTCTCGACGAGTTCCTTGACGGCGGACGCTGGTCTTTCGATGACTTCGCCTGCCGCGATACGGTTTGACGCAGCCTCTGACAAGCGGCGAATGCCGGTCAGTGGTCCCCCGATGTTGCGGTCTATGGCGTTCATGACACAAGACTTAGCATGCGCCAGAAGATTCTCCAAGCGCCCAAGCCCAAGAGGTTGGCGTCGCGCGCAGGTGCCTGTTCAGCTGGTCAAGGAAGTCAACGGTACGACCGAAGCCGTCAGAAACGTTCCATCAGCCGGTCGAGATAGTCGAGCTCCAGCTCGGGACGGTCCGGCTCGGACGCACGGCGGCGTAGCTCCTGCATCAGTTCGCGTGCGCGATCGATCAGCTGTTGGTCGGGGACCTTTGTGGCGGCCCCGTCGAGCGCCCCGAAGCTGGCGCTTGGTCTGTCGAACGGATCGTTGCGCGTGGCGTCCATGCCCTCGCCCTCTCCGCGACGCTCGCCCTGGGCCTGCGTCTCGCCCTGGCCCTGCTGTACTTCCTCGGCCAGCGCCTGCGCGCCTTCGTTCAGCTGGTCGAGCGCTTCCATCTGGTCGCGCACGGCCTCGCCGCTCTGGCCATCCTGAAGATCGTCGCGCGCCTCGCCCATCGACCGGACGGCCTCTTCCAATGCCCGCGCCGCCTCTTCCGAGCCGAGCCCGCGGGAAAGCTCCTCAAGCTCCTGGCGCAACGCCTCCTGCTCCTGGGCAAGACCGCCGGGCCCGGGCATGCCGCCCTCCATGTCCTGGTCGCCCATGCCTTCACCGGGTTGTTGGCCCTGCTGACCGTGCTGATTGCCCCGTCCCTGACCTTCACCAAAGCCGGGTTCCTGCTGGCCCTGTTGGCCCTGTTGCTGACCCTGCTGCTGGCCTTGCTGTTCGCGGCGGCGTTGGCGCAGTTCGTCGAACGTGCGGTCCGAGAGGTCGCGCTGGCGCTGGATCATCTCCTGCAGATCCTGAAGCGCCTGCTGACCCTGGTTCTGCTGGCCTTGCTGACCCCGCTGGGCCTGCAGGTTCTCCAGCAGCCGGTTCAGCTCAGACAGCATCTGCCGGGCCTCGTCGCGCGCACCGCTTTCGGCCTGGCGCTGCATGCGGTCCAGCATCTCCTGGAGGTCCTGCTGGCTGAGCATCTGGTTCGGGTCCATCTGACCCTGCTGCTGCTGGCCGTTGGGCGCCTGCTGGGCAAGCTGCTGGAGGTATTCGTCCAGTGCTGCGCGCAGCTCGTCCATCGCGCGCCGGATATCTTCCTCGGTGCCGTTCTCCAGCGCTTCGCGCAATGCTTCCTGGGCTTGGCGAAGTCGTTCCAAAGCCGAAGACAGATCACCGTCCTCAAGCCCCAGCGCGGCCAGCCACAGCAGCTCCACGACTTCGGGGGCCGTCTCGGGCACGGTCTCGGTGCCCACCCCGGCGGCCAGACGCCGAATCGCGGTGCGGATCGTCAGATAGGCGCCGGGGTTCGGCTCGGTGAAGAGCTCGTGCGGGCGCCGCATCACGGCCTGGAGCACATCCAGTACCCGGTCAGCCTCGCCATAATCCAGCGCCAGCTCGCGGCGTTGCTCGACAAGCGCCCGGGCGAGGGGGTTCGCGAAGTACCGGCCAGGCAGCGTGATCTTCAGCTGTTCCGTCTGACCCAGCTGCTCGGCGCCATCTTCGACAAAGAGCTGGATGACCACCTCGCCGCCGGCCCACGGGTGGGCGGTGTAATCGCGGATCGCGGCATCGGCTATCTGGCGCATGTCACCCGAGATCGGCAGCGGCAGACCGAAACTGATCACCGGCAGCGGCAGGCCCTTGGCGGCCTCAGGGTCGTGACCTTCGGGCGCAATCTCGGCCCAGGCGGCGGCAACGCCGTAATCGTCCGTCGCCTCGAACGCGATCTCCAGCGAGCGCGTCGCCGTGGAGGTGGGCCGCCCATCGAACGCGATCTCGGGCGCCGTGTCGGGCGTCATCGCGATATTGAAGCGCGCGAGTTCCGCGTCGCCGAGGTTGACGATGATCTCCCCGTCGCCGCCCACCACGCCGCGTGCTTCGGCGAGGCCGCCGCCGAGGCTGGTGAAACCTTCCATGCCGGCAAGCGCGCCCCCGTCAAGCGTGGGCAGCTCCAGACTGTCGGTGACCCGGATCGTGATCTCGGATCCTTCTGGCAGCGTCACGGGGGCGGCGCCCTCGGCGAGCGTCGTCAGGTAGACGGTATCGAGCCCGGTATAGGCCGGCGGGCTGGCCCAAGCTTCGGCCGCGGGAACGCGCGCGAAGCTCTGGACCGGATCGCCCGCGGCGACCGCGGCCGGATCGGCGACGGCAGCCAGACGGCCCGGAATGTCGCCTCCGGTTCCGATGAGGGCCGCGACCAGCAATGCCGGGGCCACGAGGCGCAGTGCCCAGGTGTCCCTGGTCGAGAGACGCAGATCAGCCGGTTTCGCGACAAGGTTGGGAAGGGCGGCGCGCGCCCGGTCCCGATAGGCCTGCCATATCGTCTCGGAAGGACCGTTCCCCTTGCCGACGGCCAGATGATCGGCCAGCGTCGCCAGCGGGCGCCGCGGGTCCGTCGCATCCAGACGCTCGGCAACTGCCTGCTGGGTCGGTCGCGAGAGGCGCATGCCGCCGACGATCAGGGCGCCGCAGACCGCAAGGCCGGAGACCGCCAGCAAGATCCAGTGAACAACCGGCCCGAGCGCCGAGTAGAACCCCAGCAGCGCCGCGGTGAGACCCAGACAAACCACCACGACCAAAGGCCAGAAGGCCTGGACGATTGCTTCAGCCCACATGGCCTTGCGGGTCCGCTTCATCTGCTTGCGGATGGCGCGTATATCGTCGCCGCGCAGCCCGCTGCGGAAATGGTTATCCATGAACGTCTCCGGGCCCGGGGGCCGTTGCCAAGTTACGTCACTGTGTCAACCAGACGGCGTCAACCAGTGCGGGAGCCTATCACGGCTCAGCATCTCTTCATATGTGGGACGCGGCCGAACAACAGCAAGTTGATCGCCATCGACCAGCACTTCGGGCGTCAAAGGGCGACTGTTGTATTCTGACGCCATCACGGCGCCGTACGCTCCCGCAGAGCGGAAAACGACAAGCTCGCCCTGGGCCATGGTTGGCAGGTCACGGGCCTTCGCGAAGGTGTCACCTGATTCGCAGACCGGCCCCACGACATCCATGGGGCTGATGAAGGCACCGGGCGCAGGCTCGGCCACCGGCACGATATCGTGCCACGCCTCGTACATCGCCGGGCGGATGAGGTCATTCATTGCTGCATCTAGGATCAGGAAGTCGCGTCCCTCGCCCCGCTTGACGTAGAGTACTGAGGCCAGCAGCACGCCCGCGTTGCCGGCGATCAGGCGGCCGGGCTCGATCTCGATCTCGCAGCCGAGATGCCCGACGGTGCGGCGGATCACCTCGCCGTAGTCGAACGGCAGGGGCGGTGCATCGTTCGAATGGCGGTAGGGGATGCCTAGGCCGCCGCCGAGATCAAGACGGCTGATCGTGTGGCCGTCGGCGCGCAACGCTTCGGTCAGCTCGGCCACCTTCCGGAACGCCGTCTCGTAGGGGGCGAGTTCCGTGAGCTGGCTGCCGATATGGACGTCGATGCCCACGATCTCGATGCCGGGCAGGCTGGCCGCCCGCGCATAGACCTCGCGGGCCCGCGCGATGGGGATGCCGAACTTGTTCTCGGAATTGCCGGTCGTGATCTTGGCATGTGTCTTGGCGTCGACGTCCGGGTTCACGCGCACCGTGATGCGGGCCGTCTTGCCCATGCTGTCGGCCAGTTGCGACAGCAGCTCCAGTTCCGGCTCGCTCTCGACATTGAATTGCCGGATGTCGTGCTCGAGGCCGAGGCGGATCTCATCGGCGGTCTTGCCGACGCCGGAGAAGACGATCCGCCCGCCGGGGACGCCAGCTGCCAGGGCCCGGCGCATCTCGCCTTCCGAAACCACATCCATACCCGCACCCAGGCGTGCCAGCGTCGCAATCACGGCCAGGTTGGAGTTGGCCTTCATTGCATAGGAGATGAAGTGGTCCATGCCGGAGAGCGCTTCCTGGAACACCCGGTAGTGCCGGGTCAGCGTTGCCGTCGAGTAGACATAGGCCGGCGTGCCGACTTCTTCGGCGATGCGGGTCAGCGGCACGTCTTCGACGTGCATGACGCCGTCGCGGTAGTTGAAGTGATCCATCTCGCCTCTCAGCGCAGCGGGCGCAGCCGCAAAAACAAATAGAAGGGCAGGCCGACGCCTACCCCGAAGATAAGCGTCACGGGGACGGCGACCAGGGACCACCAGTCGCGCCGGGTGAACGTCTCGCCAATCATGAACAGGAGGGCCGCGACCGATGCGATCAAGACGGCGCCGGTCACACTTCGTGCGGGCTCGTTGACCGTGAGCTCCTGCCAGAGCAGCGCCAGATCCAACCCGTGCTCCTGCGTCCACAGGACGAACCGGCGCACCGGGAAGGCCAAGGCGAGCAGCGTCAACGCCAGGTATGCCAGGCGCGTGGGATCCATCAGCCCTGCCGGTCTTCCTCGGTGGCTGGCGGTTCAGGGTCGCCCTTCTTGCCACAACCCGACAGCCCAAGGGCGAGCGCCAGCATGGCGACGATCGCAGCCCGGATCATGGGGTGCCTCCCAACCTGTCCTGCCAGCGCGCAATCTGCTCGCGCACACGCACTGGCGCCGTGCCGCCGTACGACGTGCGGCTGGCGACCGAGGCGTCCACCGTCAGCACGGTATAGACATCGTCGGTGATGCGGGGCTCGACCGATTGCATGATGCCGAGGGGGAGGGCCGAGAGGTCCTCGCCCCGGTCTTCCGCCGCCTTGACCAGGCTGCCGGTGACATGGTGGGCATCGCGAAACGGCAGTCCCAGCACCCTCACCAGCCAGTCGGCCAGGTCCGTGGCCGTCGAGAAGCCCTGACCCGCGGCCGTCCGCAGGGCGTCGGGGTTGGGGGCCAGATCCCGCACCATGCCCTCCATGGCGGCAAGCATCAGCTGGATCGTGTCGGCGGCATCGAAGGTCGCCTCCTTGTCCTCCTGCATGTCCTTGGCATAGGCGAGGCTGAGACCTTTCATCACCATCAGGAGCCCCTGGAAGTGTCCGGCGATCCGCCCGATCTTGCCGCGGATCAGCTCCGCCGCGTCGGGGTTCTTTTTCTGCGGCATGATCGAGGACCCGGTCGTGAACGCATCTGAGAGGGTCACGAACCGGAATTGCGCAGAGGACCAGACGACCAGTTCCTCGGCGAAGCGCGAGAGGTGCATGGCGCAGATCGAGGCCGCTGCCATGAACTCGAGCTCGAAGTCCTTGTCACTGACCGCGTCGATGGAGTTTGCCATGGGCCGGTCGAATCCCAGCGCCCGGGCGGTCGTCTCCCGGTCGATCGGGAAGGACGTCCCGGCCAAGGCGGCGGCCCCCAGCGGGCTCTCGTTCATCCGGGCACGCGCGTCGCGAAAGCGGCTACGGTCGCGGTCCAGCATCTCAGCATAGGCCAGCATGTGGTGGCCCCAGGTCACGGGCTGCGCGGTCTGCAGGTGCGTGAAACCGGGCATGACCAGATCGGCACCCTTGTTTGCCTGCGCGACGAACGCCCCGATCAACCGGCCGAGCGCGGCGTCGATCTCGTCGCACCGGGCCCGGACCCAGAGGCGGATGTCGACGGCGGCCTGGTCGTTGCGCGAACGCCCGGTATGGAGCCGTGCGCCCGCATCGCCCACCAGTTGGCGCAATCGCGCTTCGATGTTCATGTGGATGTCTTCGAGCGCGCGGGAATAGTCGAACGTGCCCTCTGCGATCTCGTCGCCTATCTGGTCCAGCCCGCGGTCGATGGCGGCCTGATCCTCCTGGCTGATCACGCCCTGGCGCGCCAGCATGGCGGCATGGGCGCGCGAGCCCTGGATATCTTCGGCCGCCATGCGCTTGTCGAAGTCGATCGAGGCGTTGATCGCCTCCATCACGGCGGCGGGGCCTGCGGCGAACCGTCCTCCCCACATTGTGTTCGCTTGCGCCTTTTCAGGCGCGGCTGATCGGGTATCTTCCGCCATGTCCGCCTGCTTAACCTGATCGGAGATCAAAATGCGCGCGTTTGCCGCCCTTACGTTCAGCGTGCTGCTATATGCCGTCCTTTCGCTTGGGGCAAACACTGTGAGCGCGGCCGGCCTTTCGCTGGAGGACCGCGCGAAGCTCGAGACGCTGCGCACGGGCGATATGACCAAGCTGGTGGTCCACCCCAAACCGCGTGACCGAATTGCCGAAGATTTTCGCGATCAGTATGGGAACGCGATCAACCTCGCCGATTTCGAGGGCAAGATCGTTGTGTTGAACTTCTGGGCGACCTGGTGCCCCCCCTGCCGCTACGAGATGCCGGGGATCGACCGGCTGGCGGGAGAATTGGGCGGGAATGATCTGGCGGTGATCGCCCTCTCCACGGACCGGTTCGACATTGACCGTGTCATCGACTTCTTCGCGGAGATCGAGACCCAGCATCTGGGTGTCTACCAGGATCGCCGGGGCGATCTTGCCCGTCGGGCGGGCGCGCTGGGCCTTCCCGTGACGTTGATCCTGGATCGCGAGGGGCGCGAGATCGCGCGCGTCACCGGCGAGGCAGAGTGGGACAGCCCCGAGACCAAGGCCCTGTTGCAGGAGCTGATTGCGATGACGGCACCGGGGGCGTAACCTGCCGGTTACCGGGGATGCATCGGACCTGGCAGGTAACCTGACGGTTACCGCACTGGACCGGCGCGCCGGCCGGAGCTATACACCGCGCCCATGACGGCCAGAGTGATCATTGTTTCGATTACCGGCCCGGCCCGCGGCTGACGCGGCGCCGGGACAAGGTGGCTGCGCAGGCCCACCGACGCTGGGTTTCCAAGACATCATGAGGTGAGCGCGATGAGCGCCGATACCGACACCGCCGAGACCGAAACGAAGGTCGACTACAAGCATACGCTGTTCCTGCCGCAGACCGATTTCCCGATGCGGGCCGGTCTGCCCAAACGCGAGCCCGACTGGCTGGCCCATTGGGCGAAGCTGGACATCTACGCCAGACTTCGCGCCAAGGGGGAGGGGCGGCCCAAATACGAACTCCACGACGGGCCGCCATACGCCAATGGGCACCTTCATATTGGACATGCGCTTAACAAAATCCTTAAGGACTTCGTCGTCCGCTCGCAGCAGATGCTGGGCCACGACAGCCGCTACATCCCTGGCTGGGACTGCCACGGCCTTCCGATCGAATGGAAGATCGAGGAACAGTACCGCGCCCAGGGCAAGGACAAGGACGATGTCCCGATCAACGAGCTGCGCGCCGAATGCCGCAAGTTCGCCGAGGGCTGGATCGACGTGCAGCGCGAGGAGTTCAAGCGCCTGGGCGTCACTGGCGAATGGGACGACCCCTACCTGACCATGGCCTATGACGCCGAGGCGGTGATCGCGGACGAGTTCATGAAGTTCGTCATGAACGGGTCGCTCTACCAGGGCTCGAAACCCGTCATGTGGTCGGTGGTCGAGAAGACGGCGCTCGCCGAGGCCGAAGTCGAATACCACGAGCATCAGAGCCACACGATCTGGGTGAAGTTCGAGGTCACGCACGTCGACCCCGCGCTCAAGGTCGGGGCGGACGGGTCGCCCAGCGAGCTGTCCCTCTCCACGACCGACTTCCTCGGCGTGCATGTAGTGATCTGGACGACCACACCCTGGACAATCCCCCAGAACCGGGCAGTCAGCTTCAACCCCACTATCACCTACGGTCTCTACCGGGTCACTAAGACGCCCGAGGAATGCTGGGCGTCCCCGGGTGATCTCTATCTGGTCGCCGACAAGCTGGCGGCGGACGTCTTTCGCCAGGCGCGGCTGGAAGAGGACGGCTGGGAGCGTGTGCGCGGTGTCTCGTCGGACGAGCTCTCCGCGCTCGCCTGTGCGCACCCGTTCCGCGATGCCGATGGCGCGGATGGCGAGTGGAACTATGACGTGCCGCTGCTCCCTGGCGATCACGTCACCGACGATGCGGGGACAGGCTTCGTGCACACGGCCCCCAGCCATGGTGCTGACGACTATAACGTCGGGCTGAAGTTCGGCCTGCCGATGACCCACAACGTGCTCGAGGACGGGTCCTTCCGCGAAGACCTGCCGTTCTTCGGGGGTGCGATCATCTTCGATCACAAGGGCAAGGAGAAGGACGCCAACAAGCGCGTCATCGACAAGCTGGTCGAGGTGGGGGCGCTGCTCGCGCGTGGGCGGCTCAAGCACTCCTACCCGCATTCCTGGCGCTCCAAGGCCCCGCTGATCTTCCGCAACACGCCGCAATGGTTCGTCGCCATCGACAAGAAGCTGGACGACGGGATGGGCGAGTACGGCGAGACGATCCGCGAACGCGCACTGACCTCGATCGACAAGCTGGTGGAATGGACGCCGCCATCGGGGCGCAACCGGCTCCACTCGATGATCGAGAACCGCCCGGACTGGGTGCTCTCGCGCCAGCGCGCCTGGGGCGTGCCGCTCACATGCTTCAAGCGGGGCAGCGGCGAGGACGTCGAGATCCTGCGCAACGAGGAGGTCAACGCCCGCATCGTTGCCGCGTTCCGCGAAGAGGGCGCGGATGTCTGGTTCGCGGATGGCGCCAAGGATCGGTTCCTCGGCGGCATCGTCGACCCCGAGGGATGGGAACAGGTGACCGACATCCTGGATGTCTGGTTCGATTCGGGCTCGACGCACGCGTTCACGCTGCGCGACCGCCCGACGTCGATCCGCCCGGCCTCGCTTTATCTTGAGGGCACGGACCAGCACCGCGGGTGGTTTCACTCGTCGATGCTGCAGGCCTGCGGCACGATCGGGCGCGCGCCCTATGATGCGGTGCTGACCCACGGCTTCACGCTGGACGAGAAGGGCCTGAAGATGTCCAAGTCCCAGATGAACGCCATGTCACCTACCAAGGTGGTCGAGCAGTACGGCGCCGATATCATGCGGCTCTGGGTGGCGCAGACCGACTATACAATCGACCAGCGCATCGGCCCGGAGATCCTCAAGGGCACCGCGGACAGCTATCGCCGCCTGCGCAACACATTCCGCTACATGCTGGGCGCATTGGGTCAGGAGACGCACCCCACGGTTGCCGTCGCCGATATGCCGGAGCTGGAGCGCTGGGTGCTGCATCGTCTGGCGGAGCTCGACGCCCATGTGCGGGAGGGGTACGCGCGGTACGATTTCCAGGATGTGTTCCAGAAGATCTTCCAGTTCTGCACGGTCGACCTCTCGGCGCTCTGGTTCGATATCCGCAAGGATGCGCTATATTGCGACGGGGTGGAGAGCCCGCGGCGCCGGGCGTGCCTTGCGGCGATGACCCATGTGTTCGACCGGCTGGTCACCTGGCTTGCGCCGATCCTGCCGTTCACCATGGAGGATGTCTGGCTGTCGCGGCGCCCCGGTCCCGAAAGTTCGGTTCATCTCCATGATTTCGCGGAGACGCCCGGCGAGTGGCTGGACGCGGCGCTGGCGGCGAAGTGGAGCACGATCTGGCAAGTACGCCGGGTTGTTACCGGTGCACTGGAGATCGAGAGGGCCGAGAAGCGGATCGGGGCAAGCCTCGAGGCGGCACCGGTCGTTCACGTCGCCGACGGGGCAACCCGCGATCTGCTGGGCACTGTCGACTTCGCGGATCTTTGCATCACCTCGGCGATCACGGTCACGGGTGAGGAGGCGCCGGCTGCTGCCTTCAACCTCCCCGATATCGCCGGCATCGCGGTGCTCCCATCGATGGCACCGGGTTCCAAGTGCGCGCGCTGCTGGAAGATCCTGCCGGAGGTGGGCAGTCTGGCGGACCCGCACCTCTGCAACCGGTGCAACGGGGTTGTCCACGGATGAGCACGGGGTTGACCGGGCGTGGTCGCGTGGGTGGGTGGGAGCCCTTGAGATCTCCCACCCCGCTCCGGCGTGGCAGGGGAGCGAGGCCGCGCCCGGTGACGCAGCCATGATCCTCCGCCTCGTTCTTCCCATCGCGATTGTCGCCTTCGTCATCGACCAGCTGTCGAAATGGTGGATCACGGGGCCGCTCCAGCTCGGCTGGGACAACCGCGAATATGCCGTTTTCCCGCCCCTCCTGCAGTTCCGCTATGCCGAGAACACGGGCATCAACTTCGGGCTCTTCGGCGGTGGGCCTGAGGAGACGCGCTGGATCCTGATCGGGGTCAGCCTCGTGATCTCGGCGGCCCTGATCTTCTGGGTCTGGCGCCGGGGAAGTGCCGCGATGGCTGTCGGCGCGGGGCTGGTGGTTGGCGGTGCGCTTGCCAATGCATGGGATCGCTTCCACCACGGCGCGGTGATCGACTTCCTCAACAACGCCTGTTGCGGATTCGATAACCCTTTTTCGTACAACATCGCGGATGTTTGGATATTCGCCGGTGCGATCTGGATCGCCATCAAGGCATGAGCCGAACCCCGATGGCCATTGCGTCTCGGGGAGGGAGTAGCCACATTGGCGGTTCCCGTGAAAGAGGACGCAGAAGCATGTTAGAGGCTCGGGCAGGAAGCAGACTATTGGCGATATCGTTGGTGACCTCGACCGTGGCCCTGGCCGGTTGCAGTCAGTTGGGGAACCCGATCGATGTGTTGACCGGCAAACGGGACGCGCCGGACGAGTTCCTCGTCGTGTCGCGTAAGCCCTTGCAGATGCCTGTTAGCCAGAACTTGCCGGAGCCTCGGCTCGGCGCGCGCTCGCAGCTTGAGCCTGACCCCGCCACTGACGCGGTTGTTGCGCTGCTAGGCCCAGGGGCGGTGCCCACGACCACAGGCGGCGCGAGCGCTGGCGAACAGGCACTCCTCTCTGCCGCCGATGCGACGGCCGCGAACCTGCCACAGACAGACGCCGAACTGCAGGAGATCGAACGCGCCCTGGACGAGAACCAACCGTACGAGGCGCCATTGTTGATCGATCTGCTTTCGGGGGACTCGGACTCAGAAGTCTATGAAGACGCGCTTGTCCCCGGGGCCGAGGCACGTCGGCTGCAGGTTGAAGGCGTGTCGCCCACACCGATCGACCCAACCGATATCCTCGCACCGCCGCCAGAGCCTGAGCCGACGCCGGAGGTCTACAATGACCGTCTCCCGAACAATCGGCTTCCTTCGGCGCCGACCGAAACGGCGTTCTGACGGCGTGAGTAAAGCGACACCAATGCGAGGGCGTGGCCCTCAGGTCCAAATGGGAACGGTCGGTCTCGCGGTCCTGTGCGTCATGGCTACGTTCTTTGTTGCGTGGTCCACGCTGGCGCACGCAGAACCCGCGGTCACCAACTTCACGCTGGACAATGGCATGGATGTCGTCGTCATCGAGGACAAACGTGCGCCCGTCGTCACCCACATGGTCTGGTACCGGGTCGGTGCCGCGGACGAACCACCCGGCCGCTCGGGGATCGCGCATTTCCTCGAACACCTGATGTTCAAGGGCACCAATGAGCTCCCGTCCGGTGAGTTCCAGAGAGTCATCGCGGCCAATGGCGGCCAGGACAATGCCTTTACGTCGCTGGACTACACGGCATACTTCCAACGCATCGCCGCGGATCGGCTGGAGATGGTGATGCGCATGGAGGCCGACCGAATGGTGAACCTTCAGCTCTCCGTCTCGGATGTCGAGACCGAGAGGGAGGTGATTCTGGAGGAGCGGAACCAGCGGACCGACAACTCGCCAGAGGCGCTCTTTGCCGAGCAGATGATGGCCGCTCTTTACCTGAACCACCCCTACGGCATTCCGACCATCGGTTGGCGTCATGAGATGGAGACCCTGGATCTCGACGACGCGCTCGCGTTTTACAACCGCTACTATGCGCCCGATAACGCGATCCTCGTGGTTGCTGGCGACGTGGAGCCCGCGCGCGTTCTCGAGCTGGCGAACATCCACTACGGGCCACTGGTGCCGTCCGGCAATCCGCCGGATCCGCGCCCGCAGGAGCCGCCCCAGCTAGCGCCGCGCCGGATGCAGGGTTCCGATCCGCGTGTTGCGCAACCCTATGTGACCCGCAGCTATCTTGTGCCGGCCTACGATCCCGACGATCCCAAGACCGCGGCGGCTCTGACGATCCTGGCGCAAATCCTGGGCAGCGGGACCGCGTCGCGCTTCAGCGAGGCACTGCAGCTCGAGCAGAAGATCGCCATTGGCACGGGTGCGCTCTATTCGGCGCGCTCGCGCGATGTCACGAACTTCGCGGTCTACGGCGTGCCGGCCCCTGGGCAGTCGCTGCAGTCGGTCGAGGACGCGCTTGATGCGGAGCTCGCGCGCATGGCTGCCAATGGTCCGACCGATGCGGAACTGGCACGTGTGAAACGCCTGGTCCGGGCCGGTCTCGTCTTTGCGCAGGACAGTCAGTCCAGCCTTGCCCAGCTTTATGGCGCGATGCTGGCGCTCGGCTTCTCGGTCGAAGATATCCGGAACTGGCCCGGCGTGATCGAGACGGTCAGCGCCGAGGATGTGCGCCGCGCCGCGGCCGAGGTGCTGGACCTCGACCGGTCGGTGACCGGCTGGATGATGAGCGAACCCGCGGGGGAATGATGCGCATCGCATTCCGAATAGCTGCTCTGTGGCTGATTGTTCTGTGGTCCGTACCGGCACGGGCCGAGATCGATGTGCAGGTGCTGACCAGCCCGGACGGTCATCCGTTCTGGCTGGTGCAGGAGATGTCGATCCCCATCGTTGCGGTTGAGATCAGCTTGCCCACGGGGGCCTGGATGGACCCCGAGGGTAAGGAAGGCGTTGCCGGGTTCGCGATGGGCTTGATGGACGAGGGGTCGGGTGAGCTTGATGCCGTCGCCTTTGCGGAGCGGCGGAGCGATCTGGCAGCCCGCTTTGGATTTTCCGCAGGGGCCGAGACGTCGTCGATCTCGGCGCGCTTCCTGATCGAGACATTGGACGAGTCGGCAGCACTCCTTGCGCTGGCCATGACGCAGCCTCGATTTGATGCAGCGGCCGTCGAACGGGTTCGGAGCCAGGTCCTGTCCGGCATCGCGCAAAGCCAGAAGTCTCCGAACGCGATCGCCTCTCGCACGTGGTACTCGCAGGCGTTTCCGGGCCATCCCTATGGCCGTTCCTCCCGCGGCACGCCCGAGACCGTGAACGCCATCACCATCGACGACCTGAGGGACGCCCACCGCCGGCTGTTGATCACAGCGGGTGTCCACGTGGCGATTGTCGGCGCGCTGACTCCGGAGGGGGCAGGGAACCTGGTGGATCGGCTTCTGGCCGGGTTGCCGGAGGGCGAGGCGCGACGCATTCCGCTTGCCGGGACGGCGCCGCCACCGGGGGTCACTGTCGTCGAGCAGGACGTGCCGCAGTCGGTCGCTCTCTTCGGTCACGCCGGTATCGACCCGGACGACCCCGAGTTCCTGGCCGCGGCCGTCGCAAACCATATCCTCGGGTCAGGCAGCTTCAGCGCGCGCCTCACAGAAGAAATTCGCGTCAAACGCGGTCTCGCCTACTCGGTCTCCAGCAGTCTCACGACCGGCAATGGCGCCCATGTCGTGATCGGCTCGGTCCAGACGGCGAACGCGCGGATGGCCGAGAGCATCGAGGTGATCCGGACGGAGTGGGAGAAGATGGCGGCGGGCGATATCTCTCAGGAGGATGTCGATGCCGCGAAGACCTACCTGACGGGGTCGTTCCCGCTGTCGTTCGACACGAACGCCAAGATCGCGGGCTATCTGGTGTGGGCTATGGGGCGCGGCTTCGACAGCGATTACGTCAACCAGCGGAATGTACGGATCGAGGCTTTGACGCTTGCGGACGTGCAGAGGGCCGCCCGGCGGCTCTACCAGCCGGACGCCTTGTCGATCGTGATTGTCGGGCAGCCAGATGGTCTCTGACGCCGCGCCGAAGCGCGCCGTCGATCAGCCCTGACGGGCCTTGAAACGCCGCTGCGTCTTGTTGATCACGTAGACACGGCCTTTGCGACGCACCACACGGCAATCCCGGTGGCGGTTCTTCAGGGACCGGAGCGAGTTCTTGACCTTCATGTTCGTCTCCTCGGGGCCGTACCCCGGCACTATTGGTGTCGCAAATCCTGCGGAGCGCGCCGTATAGCCCCGACCGACCGGAGGTGCAAGAGGCTAGGTGCGCGACCGATCGCCTGAACTTCTTGGCGCAGGCGGCCGTTTACCCCAAGGTGGGGTCATGAGCTGGAAAGACGAAACTGACGAGATCCGGGCGCGCGTTGAGGCGGCACTCCTGCAGGGCGGCGCGGAGGCAATTGCCAAGCAACACGCCCGGGGCAAGCTCACCATCCGCGAGCGGATCGACAAGCTGCTGGACCCGGGTACTTTCGATGAGATCGGGCGCGGTGCCGGGGCCATGGGCGAGGACGGCTTCGAGCCGGCAAACTACGTGCTGGGCTTCGGGCGGATCGATGGGCGCCGCGTCGTGGTCGGGGGCGAGGACTTCACGATGAAGGGCGGCTCTCCTTCGGCCGCCGGATACCGCAAGTCCCGCTATACCGAAGAGCTGGCACTTCAGTACCGCGTGCCGCTGATCCGCCTGCACGAAGGGGCCGGAGGATCGGTCGGCGGCACGGGCAAGGCCTCGCTGCCTGCGCCGGTCTTCGAAGAGCACCGCTTCCTGTCGGTGGCGCGTTGCATGGGGACCGTGCCTGTCGCCTCGGCGGCGCTGGGTGCGGTCGCGGGGATGCCGGCCGGGCGGCTGGTGGCCTCGCATTTCTCGGTGATGGCCGAGGATGTGGCCCAGATCCTGACGGCCGGCCCCGCCGTGGTCGCGCGCGCAATGGGCGAGCAGAAGACAAAGGAGGAACTGGGCGGCCCCCAGGTCCACACGAAGAACGGCACCGTCGACAACGGGGCGCCGGACGAGGCGGCCACGCTGGATCAGATCCGGCGGTTTCTGTCCTATCTGCCCGCAAACATTGACGAGCTGGCACCGAAGGGGCCCCAGGACGATCCCGCCGACCGGCGCGACGAGACGCTCCTTGATCTTGTGCCCAGGGACCGGCGCCGGGCCTTCGACATGCGCCGATTGCTGGCATCGGTGCTGGACGAAGGCTCGTTCTTCGAGCTGGGGAAGGGATACGGGCGCAGTCAGATCACCGGGCTCGCGCGGCTGAACGGTCAGCCCGTCGGCGTGTGGGCCAATGACGGGCGGCATCTGGCGGGGTCGATGACGGCCGGGGGAGCGCACAAGGCGCGCCGGTTCCTTGAGATGGCGCAGACCTTTCATCTGCCGATCCTCAGCTTCGTCGACGAGCCGGGATTCATGATCGGCAGTCAGGCCGAGAAGGAGGCCACGATCCGGCACGGCGCCTCGGCCCTGATGACGGCCGTCCAGACCACGGTGCCCTGGGCCGTCGTCATGGTGCGCCGGTCGTTCGGGGTGGCGCAGGCGGCGCACTACGGGCCCGATGCCTACGTGCTTGCCTGGCCGTCTGCCGAGGCGGGCCCCTTGCCTGTCGAGGGGGGCGTGGCGGTTGCCTATCACCGCGAGATCGCCGCGGCCCCGGATCCCGATGCCAGACGCCGCGAGCTGGAGGAGATGCTGGCCGCCAAGCAGTCGCCCTTCCCGCGCGCTGAGGCCTTCAATGTCCATGAGCTGATCGATCCGCGCGAGACGCGGCCGATGCTGGCCCGGTGGGTCGATCGGGTCCAGCCCCTGCTGCCGCGGCTGCTCGGTCCTTCGTATTTCACCTGCCGTCCCTGAGAGGTCCCATGCCCACGACGATCAAGACCGAGACCGCCGGATCTATCTGGAAGCTCCATGTCGCGAAGGGCGACCCGGTCGAGGCCGGACAGGAGCTCATGATCATGGAGGTCATGAAGATGGAGGTGCCCTACGAGGCCCCCGCGGCGGGCGTGATTGCCGCGCTTCATGTGGTCGAGGGTGATGTCGTCGAAGAGGATCAGGTCGTGATGGAAATCGGATGAGCGCGCGGCGCTACCCTTTACGATCGGGATTGGGGGTGGCGTCACGGGGGACCCACCCACCCGCGCTGTGCGCGCCGGCCATCGAGCAGAGACGACACAGGAGGAGGACGAGATGAGACTTGAGAGCAAGGTGGCCATTGTCACCGGGGGCACCTCGGGCATCGGGAAGCGCGTGATCGAGCGGTATCGCGAAGAGGGCGCTGAGGTTGTCTTCACGGGGCGACGGGCTGCCTTGGGTCAAGAAGTTGCCGCCGCAACCGGAGGCACCTTCATCGAGGCTGACGCCGCCAGCGAGGCTGATGCCGAGCGGGTGGTCAAGGCGACGCTGGACGCCCACGGGCGCGTCGATGTCCTGATGAACAATGCGGGCGGTCCGGCTGCGCGGGGCCGGATCGAGGATCTGCCGATGGACGGCGTGGATCTGGCGCTCTCGGTCCACGTTCGCGGCGCGATGGCCCATATCAAGCACGCGGCCCCAGCGATGAGGGCCGCGGGACAGGGATCCATCATCAACGTCGGCTCCATTGCCGGGCACCGGGCGGGGTATACGACATCGATGATCTATGCCGTGGCCAAGGCCGCCGTCATCCACATGACCAAGTGCGCGGCGATGGAGCTTGGCGAGGACGGGGTGCGCGTGAACTCCATCTCTCCGGGCGTCATTGCCACGGGGATCTTCGCGAAGGCCATGGGGCTGGACCACGACAAGGCCGAGACCATGGTCGAGAAGATCAAGGAAGCCCTGCCCGGCATGCAGGCGATCCCGCGCGCCGGCATTACCGACGATATCGCCAATTGCGCCGTCTACCTCGGGTCTGACGAGGCAGGTTTCGTGAACGGCGAGGACATCGTCATCGACGGTGGGCTGATCTGGGGCCGCCGGTTCTCGGAGACCCAGAAGGGCGGGGGTACCTGGGCGAAGCTGATCGACTGAAGGAGGAGACAATGGTCGAGATCCGTCAACTGCATCCGATGTTCGTGGGAGAGGCTTTGGGCCTGGACCTTGCGGACCCGGCCTCTGACGCGCACTACGGCGCGCTTCAGGAGGCGCTGGACCAGCACGGGGTCCTGGTGTTCCACGGAACGCCGATGAGCCAGGAACGCCAGGTCGCCTGGGCGGGCCAGTTCGGCACGCTGGAGGGCGAGGGCAAGAACGTCGGCGTCATCCAGACAGGAATCAAGCGCCGCACGGTGAACGCGCTGGCTGATATCTCGAACCTCGACGAGGACGGGAAGGTGCTGGGCCAGCAGGACCGTCGGCGCATGTTCGCGCTGGGCAACCAGCTCTGGCACACGGACAGCTCGTTCAAGGAAACTCCCGCCAAGTACTCGGCGCTGCACGCCCACTCGGTGACGCCGGAGGGCGGCGAGACCCAGTTCGCCGACTTGCGCGCGGCATATGACGCGTTGTCGGCACGGATGAAGGAGCGGATCGAGAATCTGGTGGCGGAACACTCGATCTTCTGTTCACGCGCGAAGCTGGGCTTTACCGATTTCTCGGACGAGGAGCGGGCAGCTCTGCCGCCGGTTCACCGGCCGCTGGTGCGCGTCCACCCGCCGACGGGGCGCAAGTCGCTCTACCTGGCAAGCCACGCGTCGCATATCCTCGGCATGGAAGTCCCGGACGGCAAGATGCTGCTGCGCGAGTTGATGGAGCACGCGACGCAGCGCGAGTTCGTCCATACCCATACATGGGCCGTCGGAGACTGCGTGATCTGGGACAACCGCTGCACCCTGCATCGGGGTCGGCCCTATGACGAGGCCGCTTACAAGCGTGACATGCGTCGGGCGACCGTCGAGGATGACGATCCGGCGATCATCCACGCGGCGGCCTGAAGTGCCGGAAGGTGTGCAGGTGCGCGCAGCCGCTCGCGGGGATGTCGCGGCATTGCAGTCAATCGTCTCGGCCGTGCTGTTCCCGGGGGAGATGCTGCCGGAGATGATGGCGCCCTTCCTTGATGGCGGCGATTGCCCGGACGTCTGGCTGATCGCCGAGCATGCCGGCAGGCCTGTCGGTCTGGCCTTTGCCGAACCCGAACAGATGACCGAGGGGACGTGGAACCTCCGCGCCATCGGGGTTCTGCCGGACGAACAGGGCGGGGGTCTCGGCTCCGCGCTAGTTGGTGCAGTGGAGGAGGCGGTGCGTCTGAAGGGGGCTCGTCTTTTGCTGATCGACACGACGGGCCTCGACGATCAGGCACGAGCCCGGCGGCTATACGAGCATATGGGTTACGGGCAGGAAGCGCGGATCGCGGATTTCTTTGCGCCCGGTGAGGACAAGCTGACCTTCACCAAGCACCTCTGATCACCAAAGAAAGGGGCGGCCCGAAGGCCGCCCAGTGGATCGCCGTGTTGCCCGGCGTTAACTCTGTGAGCGCAATCGTGGGTCGAGCGCATCGCGCACGGCATCGCCAAACAGGTTGAACCCGAAGACGGCCAGCGTGATCGCGAGACCCGGCAGGATTGCGAGATAAGGCTCGTCGCGCATGAACTCCTGCGCCGAGCGCAGCATCAGGCCCCAGGCCGGAGTCGGCTCCTGGACGCCCAGGCCCAGATACGACAACGACGCCTCGAGCAGGATGGCCTGCCCGACGAAGGCCGTGACCATGATGAGGAACGGTGCCATCACGTTCGGCACCATGTGGCGCATGATGATCCGCGTGTGGCTGAAGCCGTTGGCGCGGGCCGCGTCGATGAAGGGTATCTCGCGGATCGAGAGCGCGGAGGACCGCACGACGCGCGCACACTTTGGGATGAACGGGATCGTGATGGCGATGATCACGAAGTAAAGCGAGTAGGCGGACGGGTTCTCGACCTCCAGGACCTGCATGAACGCCCTCGAAGCGATCACGATCGTCAGTGCCAGGATGATCAGCGGGAAGGCCATCAGGATGTCCATCAGCCGCTGGAAGATCGTGTCTACCCAACCACCGAAGTAGGCGGATGCCACGCCCAGCACCAGCCCGATGGTCGAGCCGACAAAGGCACATACAATGCCCACGATCAGAGCCGTTCGTGCCCCGTAGATGATACGGGCGTAGACGTCTCGTCCAAACTCGTCAGTCCCGAGGACATAGTAGGTGCCGCTCATCTCCGAGACGCTCATGGGCGCCGTGAACTGGTCGAAGAACTCGCCCGAGCGCGGATTGTTCACGGTCACGATATCCGCAAAGATCGCCATCAGCACGAAAGTGATGACGAGCAGAAGGCCGGCTGTTCCCAGCGGTTGCTTCTTTGCGAATGTCGCCATCCGTTTCCAGATCGTAACCGGTGGCGGAAGAACATCCTCGTCGAGGGCGGGGTTCTTGGCGTCAGTGGTGTTGGCCATCTCTCGCCTCCCTTAGCTGTAGCGAATGCGCGGGTCGAGCCACGCATAGATCATGTCGATGACGAAGTTGGTCACCACGAAGACCAGCACGATCGTCATGACAATCCCCTGGGTCATTGAGTAGTCGTTCTGCGTCACGCTATCGACGAGCAGACGGCCTAGCCCGTTGAGGTTGAAGACCTGCTCGGTGACGACCAGCCCGCCCATCAGGAACGCAAACTCGATCCCGATCACCGTCACGACCGGCAACATCGCGTTCTTCAGCGCGTGGCGGTTGACGATCACCTTCTCGACGACGCCCTTGGCACGGGCCGTGCGGACGTAGTCCTCGCGCAGAACCTCAAGGAGCGAGGAACGCGTCATCCGGGTGGCCACGGCCGAGTACCGGTAGCCCGTGGCAAGCGCCGGCCATATGAGGGCCGACAGGTTGTAAATCGGATCCTCCCATATTGGTCGGTAGTCCAACGGAGGTATCCATCGCTGCCCGAACAGCATGTCCGAGACGCTGAGGATTCCAAGAATGATCAGGATACCCAGCCAGAAACTGGGCACGGCAATCCCCGCAATGGAGATCGTTCGGACCACATAGTCGATCCAGGTGTTCTGGTAGACCGCGGACAAGGTGCCGAGCGGTATCGCGATGACAATCGACACGACGGTCGCCATGATCGCCACCTGAAGGCTCAGCTCGAAGCGCGTCGACATCTCGTCAATCACCGGGCGACCGGTCCACATGGACGTGCCCAGATCAAACGTGGCCAAACCCCCGACAAACGTACCGAACTGCACGATCATTGATTCGTTCAGGCCAAGGTTCTCACGGCAGATGTTGATCTGCTCTTCATCGTAGTACGCGCCTTCTCCACCCAGCTTCAGTTCACAGACATCGCCAGGGAGCATTCGCAAAAGGAAGAAGATCAGGAAGGCCGCCCCGATCACCGTGGGGATCATCAGGATCAATCGCTTGAGAACGTATTTCCACATCAGACGGCCTCGGTCACTTTCATGGGAAATCGGGGTGCGGGGCGGGCACAGGGCCCACCCCGCGTGTTCAGATCACTGGTCAAGCCAGACGTGATCAAGCTGCTGCGCCAGGTAGTGAGACGGCGCGATCTTCCAGCCCTTCACGTAGGAACGGTGCGGGTTGATCTTGTACCACCACAGCGTGATCGCCTGGGTCGCCTTCTCGTTCAGAACCATGTTCTCGAACTCACGCATTGCTGCGTACTGCTCTTCGAACGTAGCTGCACGAGCCAGCTTCTCGTAGGCCGCTTCGATCTCCGGATCCTCGTTCTGGGTGTAGTTGTTCCCAGCCGAAGGCACGAACTTCGACACGTCTGCGATCGGGTTGATCACCGACTGGCAGTTGAAGTCGACCGACACGTCGAACGAGTACTGCTTGCGCAGGATGTCGTAGAACACGGGCGACGGGTTGACCTGCTGTTCGAACTTCAGACCGACCTTCGACCACTGGTCGATCAGCCAGGTGCCGACAACCTTGTAGGGTTGGTCGACGCCGCGGTTGTTGAAGTTGTAGGTCTTGGAGAGATCAATACCTGCCTCTTCCAGCAACCGCTTCGCTTCGGCCCGGTTGGCCTCCATGTCACGGCCGTAGCCGATCATGGCTTCCAGCTCTTCCTCGGACGCCGCAAGCGGGTGACCCGGGAAGACGACGCCGCCAACGGTTTTCACGATGGCGATCTGGCTCAGGTACTTGGATCCGCCCCAGCGGTCGACGGCCAGCGTCAGCGCCTTGCGCACACGCGGGTCATCAAACGGAGCCGCCTTGTGGTTCGGAGTGACCAGCAGCACGCAGTTCCAGTCCGATTCCTGAACGACAATGTCATCACCCAGGGCCGAGACCAGCGCATCACGCTGCTTCGGCGGGAAGCCGCGGAACTCGATCGCAGCGCGGTTGCCCTCGATCGCCTGAACGCGTGCAGACAGCTTCGGTGCCGAGATCGCCTTGAAACCGTCCAGATATGGACGTCCTTCATGGTGATAGCTCTCGTTCTTCACGCCCGAGACAAAGGCACCTGGCTGGTGCTCGACGAACTTGAACGGGCCAGAGCCGTTGATGTTCGCCTTGTGCCAGTTCAGGCCGTGCTCTTTCAGATCCTCATCTGCGTAGATGAAGTTGAAGGGCGAGGCCATCGACGGCAGATAGGCACCCGAGGGGTACTTCAGCGTCATCTCGTAGGTGTGGCTGTCGACCACCTGATGGCTTGCCACCATCGAGTAGAACGCCTTGCGCGAGGAGGCGATGCCTTCTGGCGGGTTGATGATCTTCTCATAGGTCGCATAGACGTCATTTGCGTCCAGCGGGTGGCCATTGTGGAAGGTCAGACCCTGGCGGATCTTGTAGGTGTAGGTCAGCCCGTCTTCCGAGACTTCGAAGCTTTCGCAGATATCGCACTGGAAATCGTTCGAGGCCGGGTCTTCCGGGTTGACGCGCAGCAGAAGCGAATAGAACGGCGCGATCGGGTGGATCATGCCGAACGTCGTCTCGACGTGCGCGTCATAGGACGGGATTTTCGAGCCCACGACGAATTCAAGCGTACCGCCCGACTTCGGTGTCTCGGCTACCGCGCCGGTCGCAAAGGCCGCTAGGGCCGTCGCGCCAATCGCGGCTTTCAAAAGTCTGGTGCGCATATGGTACCTCCCAAGGTTGCTCACCGATACGTCCGGGAAACTTTGGCGCGTTCCCGGCAAACGCTTTCCCCCGGTTCGCCGGGGTGATCTTGCTGTTTTTGCTACTCGGTCGCGACGAAGTGCCCGTTGCCGAGATCGCGGAAACTGATCGGCTGGGGCCGATAGCTCAGCGGGCGGACCGCCGATGGGATCTCATCGACCATCAACTCACGCTTGGCTCGCTCGGCATCCGGGTCCGCGATCGGGACCGCACGCAGCAGTTTCTGCGTATACGAATGCTGCGGGTTCTCGAAAATCTCGGCGCGTGGCCCGATCTCAACGATCCGGCCAAGGTACATCACCGCGACGCGGTGCGCGATGCGCTCGACCACCGCCATATCGTGGCTGATGAACAAGAGCGCGAGGCCGAACTCCTCCTGAAGCTCCATGAAGAGGTTGATCACCTGCGCCTGGATCGTGACGTCAAGCGCGCTGACGGCCTCGTCGGCGATGATCATCCGCGGGTTCAGGCCCAGCGCGCGGGCAATACAGATGCGTTGGCGCTGTCCGCCGGAGAACTCGTGCGGGTAGCGGTCGTAGTGTGCAGGCTGAAGGCCGACTTTGCGCAGCAGCCCGACCACGTGGTCCTTGATCTCGCCGCGCGGCATCACGTTGTGGACCAGCATGGGTTCCGAAATCGACGTGCCGACGGTCTGACGCGGGTTCAGCGAGGAGTACGGATCCTGGAAGATCATCTGCATCTGCGTGATCGAGGCCTTGCGCTCGCGACGCGACATCTTCGTGAGATCCACGCCGTCGAAGAAGATCGACCCCGCCGTGGCCTCTTCGAGACCGATCAGCGTTCGCCCGGTCGTCGATTTTCCGCAACCCGACTCGCCGACCATGGCAAGCGTTTCACCCGGCGCGATCTCGAACGAGATGTCCTCGACCGCGTGAACCCTGGCCGTCGTGCCGCCCAGAATGCCGCCCGTGATGTCGAAATACGTCGTCATCCCGTCGACCTTGAGAAGCGGGCCCTTTGTAGTGTCCCATGCCATCAGCCTTGCCCCGTCTCCATCTCGGCCATCTCAGCGAAGGTGCCCTTCATCTCGACGCCCAGGAATTTCTCGGGATCGCGCTTGCCGGTCATGGACCCCAATCGCGGCACCGCGTTCAGAAGCGCCTGAGTGTAGGGATGGCGCGGCTCATGGAAGATCTGGGAGGCAACTCCCTCCTCGACCTTCTTGCCCGACAGCATCACTGCGACCCGGTCCGCGACTTCGGCGACGACCCCCATGTCGTGGGTGATGAAGAGCACGGCCATGCCGATCTCTTCCTGCAGGATCTTGATCAGATCGAGGATCTGCGCCTGGATCGTCACATCGAGCGCCGTTGTCGGCTCGTCCGCGATCAGGAGCGACGGCCGGCACGACAGCGCCATGGCGATCATCACGCGCTGGCGCATCCCGCCCGACAATTGGTGAGGATACTGCTCGAAGCGCTTCTTTCCCTCGGGGATCCGCACGAGGTCGAAGAGATCGAGCGCACGTTTCTTGGCTTCTTCCTCGCTCACTTCCTGGTGGCGCAGGATCGCCTCGGTCACCTGGAAGCCGTTGCGCAGCACCGGGTTCAGCGAGGTCATCGGCTCCTGGAAGATCATCGACGCGTCGCGCCCGCGGACATCCTGCATCTTGCGCAAGCTGGCGGCGGTGATGTCCGTCGTGGTCCCGTCGCGGGTCGTCATGGTGATCTTACCCTGCGGGATGATCCCATGTGCGTTCTCGTTCAGCCGCATGACAGACATCGCGGTCACCGACTTGCCGGATCCGGACTCGCCGACGATCGCGAGCGTCTCGCCCCTGTCAATGTGGAAACTCACACCGCGTACTGCTTTGACGACCCGGCCAAACTCCAGCGGAAAGTGGACATGCAGGTCTTCGACCGTGAGAACCCGTTGGCTCATGCGGTACGGCCCAAAATGTCAGCGGCGCACGCGCCGGTGCGTTGTGATCTCGTCAAGTTCCCTACACGCGGACGAATCCGCGCCTCCCTGTGTCTGTCTCGCCGCGCACCTTCTTTCGTGGGTGCTGAGATCGAATGCGACATCTGTCGTTTTGGACAATCTTCCCGACAGGTGCAATAGCTATCGCTGGTCGCGAAAACGTCAAACGGATCGGGGCTGTATCCGGCTTTTTGGCCGGAATCCACCCGCAAATGGACGATTTAGGGAGTTTGAGATGGCAAAAACGGTCAGTTTGGAGGTTGATGCGCGGGGGGTTGCAACGGTCTGGCTGGACCGAGCCGAGCGCAACAACGCCTACAATGGCGAGATGATTGGCGAGATGATCGCCGGAGTCGGGGCGCTTGCGGCCGACGATGCGGTGCGTGTGGTGGTCCTGCGGGGCCGCGGTAAGCACTTCCAGGCAGGCGCTGACCTCGCATGGATCAAAGGCCTCAAGGAACAGAGCGTCGACGACAACATCGCCGTCAGCCAGCGGACCACCGACGCTGTCCATGGGTTGACCGCGCTTGGCAAGCCCACACTGGCGCTGATCCATGGCGGGTGCTTCGGCGGTGGCACGGGGATCGCCTCGGCCTGCGATATCGTGATCGCCGACCGCACAGCCATATTCTCCATCACCGAGGCCCGCTGGGGGCTGACAGCATTGCCGATCATACCGCAACTCCTCAGCCGGATCGGCCCGGGGCGGCTGCGCCGGTTCGCGCTGACCTGCGAGCGGTTCGGTGCGGAGAAGGCGTTGGAGATCGGGCTTGTTGACGAGATCTGCGAGGACGGCGCCCTGGACGAGACGGCGGCTCCGATCATCGACGCGTTGCTTCACTGCCCGCCACGGGCACTCGCCGCGTCGAAGGAGGCGATCCTGAAGTATGCCGATCTCATGTTCTCGGACCTCGAGAAGGCCGAGATGGCCCGGCCACATGGGATGAAGCGCCTGGACGACGAGGCGGCGGAGGGGCTTGCGAGCTTCCTCGAGAAGCGCAAGCCGGCCTGGTATCCGGGCTGACCAACGGGCACGGTTGGCTTAGGCGTCCTGCATCGGCAGGAGGCACAGGCCCATCATGCAAGCGTGCCCGTGTCCCGGGCTTGACCCGGGACCCTTGGTTCGCGAGTTAGAGGACCCGGAGCAATCCGGGCGACAGCAGCACGTCTCTGAAAGGCCAGTCCCATGACCACCCCGTTTCGTCTCGGCATCGCCGGGCTTGGCACCGTTGGCATCGGCGTCGTCAAGATGGTTCAGACGCATGGGGAGATGCTGGCGGCAAAAGCCGGGCGGCCCATCGAGATCACTGCCGTGTCGGCGCGATCCCGCAAGGCGCGCGACGCCGACCTGAGCGCCTATGCCTGGGAGGACGATGCCACCGCGCTGGCCGCCCGCGACGATGTCGATTGCGTCGTCGAGGTGATTGGCGGCTCCGACGGCCCGGCGAAGGACCTGGTCGAGCGGGCGCTGGCCGCGGGCAAGCATGTGGTCACGGCCAACAAGGCGCTGGTGGCCGTGCATGGCCATGCGCTCGCCGAACTGGCCGAGACGAACGGGGTTCTCCTGGCGGCCGAGGCGGGCGTTGCAGGCGGCATTCCCGTGCTAAAGGCACTGGGCGAAGGGCTGTCGGGCAACCGGATCGAGCGGGTGTTCGGCGTCCTCAACGGCACCTGCAACTACATTCTGAACGAGATGGAGAGCCGGGCTGCCGGCTACGAGGACGTGCTCGCCGATGCCCAGCGGCTCGGATATGCCGAGGCGGACCCGACGTTCGATGTGGGCGGGATCGATGCGGCGCACAAGCTCGCGATCCTCGCATCTATCGCCTTTGGGACCCGGATCGACTTCGACGGTGTCGTCTGCGAGGGGATCGACCGGATCACGCTGGAGGATATCCGCACCGCGCGCGACATGGGGTTCTCCATCCGCTTGCTGGGCCTGGCGAAGATGCACGCCCAGGGGCTGGAGCAGCGGGTGCGGCCCTGCATGGTGGCCGAGGGGACCGTGATCGGCAGCCTCCCCGGGGTCACGAACGCGGTCGTCGCGGAAGGCGATTTCGTGGGCCAGATCTCGCTGACCGGCCCGGGGGCAGGAGAGGGCCCGACGGCATCTGCGGTCCTGGGCGACGTGGTCGACGCGGCACGCGGTGTGAATCGCCCTGTTTTCGGCCGCCCTGCGGCAAGCCTTGCTGGCGCGACCCGGTTGGCTCACGGCGACGAGCACGCACCCTATTATCTTCGATTCCACCTGGCCGATCGTCCCGGGGCCCTGGCCGCGCTGGCGGCAGCCCTGGGCGAGGAGGGCGTGTCGATCCACCGAATGCGCCAGTATGGTCAGGGCGACGACGCCGTGCCCGTCGTAATCGTCACGCATGACGCACGACGCGACCGGATCGATGCGGCTCTGGCCCGGATCTCGGGGCTGGACGTGAGCCAGGCCACACCGGTCGCGATCCGGATCGAGGAGGTCTGAACTCCACACCCGCCGCGTCGACCACAAGCGTCGGCCACAAACATCGGCGTGCCTCGGGAAGCTTGCCTGTGCGAAGCGCACGCGATAAGCGGCCCCGAACGCAGACCAGAGACGAAGGGGATCGCCTCATGGAAGTTGATAGCACGTGGGACTTCCAGGACCGAATGCTCTCACTGGGGCTCGCGCGGGTCTCGGAAGCGGCCGCCATCGCCTCGGCGCGCGAGATCGGCCGGGGTGACGAGAAGGAGGCGGACCGCGTCGCGGTCGAGGCGATGCGCACCCAGCTGAACATGCTGGACATCAAGGGCACGGTTGTGATCGGCGAGGGCGAGCGGGACGAGGCACCCATGCTCTACATCGGCGAGGAAGTCGGCACCGGCAAGGGCGCGGAAGTCGACATCGCGCTTGATCCGCTGGAGGGCACGACCCTCACGGCGAAGGCCATGCCGAACGCGTTGACGGTGATTGCGATGGGTCCGCGTGGCTCGATGCTGCATGCGCCCGACGTCTACATGGACAAGCTGGCGATCGGACCCGGCTATGCCGATGGCCTGGTCGATCTGGAGATGTCACCTGGCGAGCGGGTCAAGGTCTTTGCCGAGGCGAAGGGTGGCGGGCCGCAGAACGTCACCGTCTGCATCCTGGAGCGGCCCCGCCATCGCGAGATGATCGAAGAGGTCCGCGCGACCGGTGCAGCAATCCGCCTGATAACCGATGGCGACGTCGCAGGGGTCATGCACTGCGCCGAGCCCGACAATACCGGCATCGACATGTACATGGGGTCGGGCGGCGCGCCCGAGGGGGTGCTGGCCGCCGCCGCGCTCAAGTGCATGGGCGGTCAGATTCAGGGGCGGCTGACTTTCCGCAATGACGAAGAGGTGGGCCGGGCGCGCAAGGCCGGCATCGAGAACCTCGATGCCAAGTACACTCGTGACGAGATGTGCCGCGGCGATGTCATCTTTGCTGCGACGGGGGTGACGAACGGGTCGATCCTGCGCGGCGCGCGGCGCCTGGGCGACTACCTCGAGACCGAAACGATCCTCATGCGCTCGCGCACGGGTTCGGTCCGGCGTATGCTTTACCGCACCAAGAACCACTAGGCGGACAGGGCAGGCGGCCACGTCGCTGGCGCGACACCTCAGGCTGCGCCTTCGGCTGCCGACCTGCGGCCGTCAGGTGGCCACGTCGGCCCGGTCTCGACCGTCGGCGGCACGCGGCGCACGCGCATGCCTTGGAGCAAGGCTCCACGTCGCGGGTGGCTGGGGTGCACCGATGGTCGCGTAGGCGCGATCTCTGAGGGGCGCGCCGGGGCGCCGGGCTCGTCGATCACGGGGTTGCTCAGTGTCCCGATGCCCTCGAGTTCGATCTCGAAGACATCGCCCAGGACCAGCCATTTTGGGGGACCGAAGCTCTGGCCCTGGTCCGCGTCGTCCGATCCCTGACATCCTCGCCGTGCACGGCGCCGACATGGCCGCCATCGAACGTGATCAGGCGCATGCGCTCTTCTCAGACCCAGCGCCGCACCCGGGAGCGATACTCGGTGTACGCGGTGCCCAGGGCCACTGCCAGCCGCGCTTCTTCGGGCCGGATGAAGAGCCGCTCCAGCACCAGTGCGAACGGGATGACCAGAAGCAACCCCAGCGGCGTGCCCAGGGTCAGGGACCACCCCGCCAGGATCGCAAGATCCGCCACATAGATCGGGTTGCGTGAGAGCCGGTAGGGCCCGGTTTGCACCAGCGCATCGGGTTCCTGGTGCGGGATGACCGTGGTGCGCGCCTTGCGAAACTGCACGACTGACCAGATGGCCAGCAGCAGACCTGCGGCGATCAGAGCGCGCCCAAGCCATAGCGCCACCTCGCCCCACGGGGCGTAAGCCATCGCAAGATCCCAAGTCAGGACCATAAAGCCCGCCAGCCAGACCGGCGGATAGTTCAGGGTCATCTTCATGCAATGGCCATGTTGTCGATGAGTCGCGCGCGTCCGAGGTGTGCCGCCCCGAAGATACGGATGGGTGTCGCCGGATCGAAAGTCTCGACAGGGGCCAGGTCGTCCGCTGTCCTGACCTCCAGATAGTCGACCGCCAGAAACCCCGCAGCGATGACGGCGCGCTCGGCATCCCGACACGTCCTGACAACGCTGGCACCCCCGGCGATCCGCCTGGCGGCTTCCCGCATCTCGGCGGCCAGCCGGGGCGCGATCTCGCGTTCGGCGGCAGTGAGGTAGCGGTTACGTGAGGACATGGCCAGGCCGTCGGCCTCCCTTACCGTCGGTGCGCCAACGATCCGTGTGGCAATATCGAGGTCCTGCGCCACGCGGGTGACAACGGCCAGTTGCTGCCAGTCCTTCTCGCCGAAGACCGCGATATCACAGCGTGCCTGGTTCAGCAGTTTGCTAACGACCTGGCTGACCCCGTCGAAGTGCCCCGGGCGTGCGGCGCCGCAGAGGACATCTGTCAGCCCGTCCACGACCACGCGTGTAGAAAAGCCGGGGGGATACATCTCGGTCAACGCAGGCGCGAACAGGGCCCCGCAGCCTGCGTCGCGCAGCATCGAGATGTCCCGGGCCTCGTCGCGCGGATAGCTGTCCAGATCTTCATTCGCGCCGAACTGGGTTGGATTGACGAAGAGCGTCGCAACGACCCGATCCACGAGCGACAGGCCGTGGCGCACCAGGCTGGCGTGGCCCTCGTGCAGCCCGCCCATGGTCGGCACAACGGCGGAGGCAAGTCCCGCAGCGCGCCATCCGTCCACGACGGCGCGCAACTCCGCAACGGTCCTTACGACTTCCACGGCGTGTCCCCATGCCGGTTACGTTTTCCTCAGGAAAGACCGCGGCCGGGCTGTTGGCAACCCCTTTGACCTGCCCGCGCGTCCAAGGTCCTGACGCCAGCCACACGCCATGCTACCGAAGATGCAGTTGCACGAAGGGAGGAACACCGATGCCCGACGCCCTGCTGATCATCGACGTCCAGAACGATTTCTGTCCCGGCGGCGCGCTGGCGGTCGCCGATGGCGATGCGGTGGTCCCTGTTATCAACGCCCTCCAGTCGCGGTTCGAGACCGTGATCTTGACCCAGGACTGGCACCCTGTGGGGCATTCGTCGTTTGCCTCGCAGCAACCGGGGGCTGATCCGTTCTCGACAACCCAGATGCCCTATGGGCCACAGGTTCTCTGGCCCGATCACTGCGTGCAGGGGAGCGCTGGCGCGGACTTTCACCAGGACCTGGAGACTGACCGGGCCGATCTCGTTGTCCGCAAGGGATTCCGACGTGCGATCGACAGCTATTCGGCCTTCTTCGAGAACGACCATGAGACCGTGACGGGCCTCACGGGCTACCTGCGGGACAGGGGGATCGAGCGGCTGACGATGACGGGGCTTGCGACCGACTTCTGCGTCAAGTTCTCGGCGGTCGATGCCGCCAGGTTGGGTTTCGACGTCCATGTGGTGGAGGATGCCTGCCGGGCGATCGATCTGGATGGCTCGCTGGCCGCGGCGATGGCGGAGATGACGGATGCCGGGGTGGCAATCGTCCAGAGTGGAGAGATCGCGAGCTAGGCCGGAATCGGCGCTTCCTCGCCCAGCCTCGCTTCCAAATTGGCCCGCTTCGGTTGAACGCTTGATTAACCATGGACACGATTTTCGGCGCGCGCTTGCAGCGCACTTGCCCACACGTCCTGGTCTCGTTGCCGGACTGACCAGTGAGGGTAGGATCAGCAGACCCGATCGCCGATGCCCAACCGTGGCGACATGGGAAGAAGGCGACTCAGCTCCGTACAGTTTTAATCGAATCTTAGAGACTTGGGGTTAGACCCGTCCGCGCATGCAGGGCCGCCGCTGAAAGGCACAGTCGGCCCAGGGTTGACCAACCGGTAGCCGCGCGCGGGATCGCATCCGCGGGAGGAGCCGGGACCTCCGGGTCGAACAATGTTGTCGGCCGCCACGATGGCGGGGCGCAGTGAAGTGGCGCCCTTGATCCCTGACTGGCGTGTGCGGTGACGGTGGCAGTGTAAGCCCACCTCTTTTCTTGCAGCGCCTCAGACGGCGCATGATGCAACACCCGGCGGCATGGCCGCCACGCTCCCCGCGAGACCCGATACGATACGGCCCTCAGCCGGGGCGCGAGATCACCATGAGCGTGAGGTCATCCGATTGTGCGGCGCCCGCCGTGAAGGCGCGGATCTGCGTCAGGACAAGATCGATGGTGCCGGCGCTGTCTGTGCTGTCGGGAACCGTGCTGAGCGCGGCCAGCAGACCGTCCAATCCGAACACCGCCCCGTCCGATGCCATTGCTTCGGTCACGCCGTCGGTGAAGAGGCAGAGCCGCTGGCCTGGCGCCAGTGTGACCTCTCCCGTCGGAAAGCTCAGCCCGTCGACCAGCCCGATGGGCGGGCTCGCTGGGCGTTCGATCTGTATGGGCGTCGTGCCGCCCCCGAAGAGCACCGGTGCATCATGCCCAGCCGAGGCATAGACCAGCCGCCCGCTTGCCACGTTCAGGACGCCCGAGATGCCCGTCACGAACATCTTGGCGGCATTCTCGCGGACAATCTCGGCGTTCGCCTGGGCCAGGATCGGGGCAAGGGTCGGCCCCTCGCGCAGCGCCGCCGATTTCCAGAGCGTCTTGGACAGCACCATGAATTGCGAGGCATCGGCGCCCTTGCCCGAGACGTCGGCGACCAGGAAGAAGAGGTGATCGGCGTCAATCATTGTGTGGTCGAAGAAGTCGCCGCCCACGGTCCGTGCCGGCAGGATGTAGGCGGCGAGGTCCAGCATCCCCTCGCGGTGCACGCGGTCTGGCGGCAGAAGCGCTGTCTGGATGCGCGCCGCGGCATCGAGCTCGCCCTGCAGCGCCGCGCGCTCGGA
The DNA here is from genome assembly GCA_039033215.1 of Pseudomonadota bacterium. Classification (GTDB taxonomy): domain Bacteria; phylum Pseudomonadota; class Alphaproteobacteria; order Rhodobacterales; family Rhodobacteraceae; genus Thermohalobaculum. Next base: position 152,332 of record JBCCDA010000001.1, read on the forward strand.
CTGGATGATCGCGCGATCGGCGCGTTCGGACTGCAGCTCGATCTCGGACTTGAGCCGTTCGCGGTCCCGTTCGATCAGCGTGGCCCCGATGACGCCGACGGCCACCGCACCCGCGCCCAGCGCCGGGGTGGCAAGGTCAATCAGCAGCCCCGCGCCGAAGGCGACATAGGACAGCCCCAGGATCGTGGCGATCGCCACCGGCAGTGTGATCAGTGAGACGATGGGCGGCGCGCGGGGCACGGCCATGATCACGACGATGCCCAGCAGTCCGGTCAGCGCGACCTCGAGGAAGAACAGGAACCAGGGCCGGCGCAGGAAGTCGCCCTGCACGATCTGTTCGATCATCTGGACGTGCGCCTCGATCCCCCAGATGATCCCGCCAAGGGGCGAGCGCCGCTCGTCGATCCGTCCAAGGTCGATCACCGCCAGCAGCACGATCTTGTCCCGGATCAGGCGGCGGTCGAAGTCCTCGGCAAAGAGGCTCTGAGCCGAGACATAGCGCTTGGCCACCGCCTCGCGGTCACCCAACGGGCCGAAGTGCAGCCAGAACGTGCCGTCCCGCTCCGTCGGCAGGCTCAGCGGGCGCCCATCCGGCCTGGTGCCCAATTGCAGCTCCAACCCCGTCGGTGTTGGCGTGATCCGCGCCGGGTCGCCTCCGTGCGCCATGCGCAGCCCTTCGGCGCCAAGCAGCAGTACGCGCTCGCCGCAGATCGGCTGCAGCGCCCGGACCTTGCGGACGACAAAGTCCTGCGAGGCGTCGAAGTCGATCGCGGCCAGCGAGACCTGAGCGAGACCGCGGGCTTGTCCCATGAGGGTCGGCAAAGGCGGATCGGCGGCGTTGAAGCCGCGCGCCATCACATGGTCGTCGCCCTCGCCCGTGACCGGCGGCACCTGGAAATCGCAGCCCTGGCCCGCAACCCCCTCGGTCAGGTCCGGCACACCCGCGATCGGCAGTACAGTCGGGACACCGGGCTGCGCCGGGTCGCCGGGACGCCCGCGCATCGCATCCCGCAGGACGTTGTCCCAATCGCCCAGAACCCGCAGCGCCCCGGCCGCGCGGGCCAGACGGTTCGCGATGATGTCGAGCTGTTCAGCGGTGGCAAGATCGCCTGTGGTCAGAGCGGTCACGGCCTCGACCTGCCGCTGATCGGCACGTTCCAGAAAGTCCTTGGCAAGGTTCACGGGCGACTGGGGGTCCGGTTCGGTGATGATGATATCCGAAGCGATGGCGCTGGCGCCGAGCAGGGAGATCTGGTTGACGAGTGCTGCCAGCTTGTCGCGCGGCCAGGGCCAGGTGCCGTTCTCGACCCTGGTCGCCTCGTCGATTGCGACGATGACGGCCGGCGCCTCCAGCGGATCGCCGCGGTCGCGCGGCTGCCATTGGTGCAACTGGTCCCACCAGTCGTGCCGCCACGGAACGTCGACCGAATCCCCCGGCAGCACGTGGACCGCCAGCGCCAGCGCCAGCAGAACCAGCCCGGTCGCCTGCGAAGGGCTGAGCGCGCGGCGAAGCCAGCCGCCCACGCCCGCCCGCATCAGAGGGTCAGCTCCAGCCCGTCGTAAGCGCCCGATACCTTCAGCGGAGGCTGGTTGCGCCGCATGATCTCCTCGATCCGCCGGGCCTCGCGCACGATCTGATCGAGCCGCGCGTCATCGTTCAGGGGCTCGTGGTGGAAGAAGAGGAGATGCTTGACCGCGCCCATGAGCGCGAGTTCCACCCCGACCACGTTCGAGGAATGGCCCCAGTCCTCCTTGACGCTGGTCGACTCGGCCAGGCTGTACTGCGCATCGAAGATCAGCGCATCCGCCTCCCTGATCCAGTCGACATAGGGGTACTCGGGCGAGATCATCTCGGGCTTGTGCTCGGCGTCCGAGGCATAGATCACGCGCTTGCCATCCCGTTCGATCCGGTAACCGAAGGCGCGGCCCGCGTGGTTCAGCTCGTGCGGGGTCACATCGAAGCCGTTGATCTGATGGGTCTGATCGGGTGCGATCACATGGAAGCGCAGCTGCGGCGCGATGACCTCGAAGGGCACGGGGAACGACGGCGCGCCGTGCTGGCGGCGGAACGCCTCCTCGACGTTGTCATGGCACGAGTAGATGTGGATCTCGTTGCCGGGGACGTAGGCGGGGACGAAGAACGGGAAGCCCATGATGTGGTCCCAGTGGAAGTGGGACATGAGCACGTGGAAGGGCCCGGGCGCCACGGGGCCGTGGGCGGCGATCATCTTGGATGTGTAGTCCCGGACGCCTGTGCCGAAGTCCAGCAGGATCGAGGGTCCATCGTCCTCGTGCACCTCTACGCAGGCCGTGTTGCCGCCATAGACGGTGGGCAGCGCCCCCCGGCAGCCACCCGCGACGAAGGCGGCGACGGCATCCTTGTCGGCAATGTCCTCGGGTGTCGCGGCTTCCAGCACGGCGCGGATCCGGGCATGGGTCTCGTCGTGGGTATAGGGCCGGGGGATAGAACCACGCGTCCCCCAAAACGTGACATTCAGGGACATGCGCCTCAGCCCTTGTAGGCCCCGGCGGCGGCGTCCGAGATCCCGGCGACGGCCTCGCTTGGTCCATCTGCCACGGTGAGGAGCGAGTCGAACATCGAGATGCGGAACACTTCCTGCACCGTGCCCGTAAGCCCGCACACGATCATGCGCCCGCCCGCTTCCTTGACCTGAGCGTCCGCCAGAAGCAGTGCCCTGAGCCCGGCCGACGACATGAACGACAGCGCGCCCAGATCGATGACCATGCCGCCGCCCGGCGCGATCCCCCCTGCAATACCTCCAAGCTGTTGCACGAAATCATCTGAATTCGTGTGATCGATGCTCCCGGTCAGAGAGACAACGCGGCAATCGGCAAAGTCCTCGGATTTAACGGTTAGACGGGAGTTCTGAGTATCTTCTGACGCCATGACATCTCTGCTCGCACGCTTTGGCACAAGCCTAGCAGAGCGATTTCTGGTTGGACAGACGCAATCGCCCCCGGGATTTAACGCCGGATTGACGGGGATCGTCCCATCTTGGGACGGCTGGGGGAGTGGACGAGTGCGCTGGGCCCGGGCACCTTGACCCCATGAGACGGGAACTGGATCAGGCGCTGACGCGGCGCCAGGGCGTGGTGCTGGGGCCGGTGGTCCTGCTGCACGCAGGGCTCGTGCTGGCGGCTCTATGGGTGCTGTTGGGCGGGCAGGGTGCCGGGCTGGCGGCGCCGCTGGGTGCGGTGCTGCTGATCTCCGTCGCTGTCGCGGCGGTCCTGGCCGTGGGGTTGGTCCCATCGCAGGAGAGCCGATGGCGACCGGCGATCACCTTGGGTCTTGCGCTGGTAGCGCTGTTCGCGGGACTCCGCTTTTTCTGGCAGCAGTTTCTCTAGCTCGCCGCACATCCGTCTTGACGCAGGCCGCGTGAGACCGGACGAGGTGCTATGATCGCGCTCTGGATCCCCATTACCATTGCCGCCGCCTTCTTTCAGAACCTGCGGTCGGCGTTGCAAAAAGCCATCCGTGGACGGCTCTCGACCATGGGGGCCGCCTATGCGCGGTTTTTCTACGCCTGGCCCCTGGCGCTTCTGTACCTGTGGGTGATTGCGTCGGTCGGCGAGGCCCCGCTGCCGGAGATGCATGCAACCTTCCTGCTGTGGTGCTTCCTGGGCGGGTTGAGCCAGATCCTGTTCACGGTCGTGTTGCTCTGGATGTTCTCGTTCCGCAGCTTTGCGGTCGGGACCACGTTCTCGAAGCTCGAGGTCGTGCTGATCGCCTTTCTCGGCGCCGTGCTGTTGGGCGATGCGGTCGGCCCCGTCGCGATCGCGGCCATCGCGGTCGGGGCCGTCGGCACGGTGATCCTGGCGATGACCGAGAGCCGCTTGTCCCCGGGCGCCCTGTTGCGCGGCATGGCTGAGAAGGCGACGTGGATCGGGCTTTTGTGTGCGGCGCTTCTGGGTGCCTCGGTCGTGTTCTTCCGCGGCGCTGCACTGTCACTCGAGGGCGCGCCGGTGATCCTGGCTGCGGCCTACACCCTGGCCGTCGCCCTGGTGATCCAGACCGCGGGTATGGGTTTGTGGTTCGTGATCTACGACCGGGCCGAGCTTCTGCGTGTGGTCCGCGAATGGCGCCGCGCCGCTCCAGTAGGCATCGCTGGTCTTATCGGCTCGATCTGCTGGTTCACCGCCTTCACGCTGGAGAACGCGGCCTATGTGCGCGCGGTTGGCCAGATCGAACTGGTGTTCACCTTTGCCGCGTCGGTTTTCTTCTTCGGCGAGCAAGTGCGCCGTTCCGAGGTTCTGGGCATCCTGCTGATCGTGGTGGCAATCCTGATGATCGTGCTCGGCGAGGCGCCGCCCGGCTGACGGCCCGCGAGAAAGTCAGTCCCCTCTCTCCTCCCTTAATCGTTCGCTCCGTGATGTAAGTGGCGCCTTAAGGGTTCGGACGACCACGCGAAGTCTCTCCAGAGCATTCGATACAGATGCCGGCGACTGCGACCGGCGTAAACCAATGCTTGACCTTCCAGTTGCTGGAGGCCCTATCTCCGACCCATGACAGATCAGGCGATTCCAGATATCGGGGGCCGAGCGGCTTCCTGCTGCGGGTCGAAACCCGCCGCTGGTGCGTGCGAGAGCTCGTGCGGGCCTGCGAAGGGCCGTGTCGACTGGTTGCTCTGGGGATCGGCGGTGGGCGTGACCGCCGGGGTGCTTTGGCACTTCGCTGCCGGTGGGCACGACATGGGCGCCGGTCACGATCCGATCGGCCATTTCGCGGCCGGGACGTGGGAGCTTCTCAGCATCATGTGGTGGGGCCTGGTCCTAGGCGTCGTCTTCGTCGGCCTTCTGGACCGGATCCCGCGTGAGGTCGTGATCGCGGCCCTGGCGGGCGAGCGGCGCGTGACCGGCATCCTGCGGGCAACCGCGGCGGGGGTTGCGTTCGACCTCTGCAGCCACGGCATCCTGATGGTCGGCATGAAGCTCTACGAGCGGGGCGCGACCGCGGGACAGGTGGTGGCGTTCCTGCTGGCCTCACCCTGGAACTCCCTGTCGCTGACCGTAATTCTGATCGCGCTGATCGGATGGGAGCTTACCTTGGCCTTCATCCTGCTGTCGGCCGTCATCGGTATCATCACGGGGCTGATCTTCGATGGGCTGGTGGCGCGCGGTCGCCTGCCGGAGAACCCTGCGCGGGCGGGGATGACCGAAGGCCCCGGCTTCCGGGTCGCCTTCCGGGAGTGGCGCAGAGGCGTCGACCTCTCGCCCCGGCACCTGCCCGATGTGCTCAAGGAGGGGCTCAAGGGATCACGCATGGTGCTGCGCTGGCTCTTGTTCGGGATAGTGCTCGCCTCGGCCATCCGTGCCTTTGTCCCGGTCGAGGTCTTCCAGGACTGGTTCGGCCCGACGCTGCTTGGCCTGGCCCTGACGGTGGTTGTCGCCACGATCGTCGAGGTTTGCTCGGAAGGATCCGCTCCGATCGCCGCCGATCTGGTGAACCGCGGGATGGCGCCTGGCAACGGCTTCAGCTTCCTGATGGCAGGTGTTGCCACGGACTACACCGAGGTGATGAGCCTGAAGGACACGACCGGATCCTGGCGCATCGCGCTGGCGCTGCCGCTGGTCGCCCTGCCTCAGACGATCATCATCGGGCTGATGCTGAACTACCTTTAGACGTGGCACGACCGCGGGTAGTGTGGCGCTCACCGACACCCGGAGAGCCCGCCCGTGACCCTTCCCTTCGATCTGCTGACACTGGCCGAGGTGGCGGCGATCTACCTTCTGGCAGGGTTGGTGAAAGGCGCCACGGGCTTTGGGTTGCCGGTCGTGGCCGTCACGCTGCTTCCGTTCTTCGTCCCCTACGAGATGGCGCTGGCGCTGAACGCGATCGTCATCTTCTTCACGAACATCCAGCAGATCCGCCAGGCCGGTGCCCTCCGCGAAGGGCTGGGGGCGGCCTGGCCGATGATGCTGGGCATGGCGATCATGGTGCCTGTGGGCGCGCTGTTCACCGTTGGGATCACCGAGGCGACCCTGATGATGATCCTGGGGTCGTTCGTGCTGCTGTTCGTGGTCACATCGTTGCTGAACTCCAGCTTGCACATCCCCAAAGGATGGCAGCAGCGCACCGGGTTCGGCATGGGGCTGCTCAGCGGGTTCGTTGGTGCGCTGACCTCGGCGCCCGGGCCGATCTTCGTGATGTATGTCCATGCCCTGCACCTGCCCAGGCCCATCTTCATGGCGGGGCTTGGCTTCATCATGGTGCTGTTCGGGTTTGTGGTCGGGGCCAGCTATGCTTGGGTCGGGGTTCTGAGGCTCGAGCACGTGCTCCCCGGTCTTCTGGGGATCCCGCCCGCCATGCTGGGCATGTGGCTGGGCAACAGCTGGGCCAAACACCTGCCGATCGAGACTTTCCGCAAGATCGTGCTGATCCTGCTGGGTATCCTGGCGGTGGTGATCATCTACCGGGCGCTGGGGGAGGGCTAGGAGCTGGAGCGGCGCCCTGCGGGCCCCGGGCGAGGCGCCGCCTCGCGCTCCGAGGTATTTTTGGCCAGATGAAGGGGGCGAGGAGGTAAGAGCGAGGTCGATACGGGGCGGTACGTCGCGCTGGCGGCTGCCATCGCCTGGCACGTGCATCGGCACCACTACCGGGAAGCAGAGAGGGTCAAACTGCCGCCGATCCGCATCTTCGACACAGTGTGTGCGAGCTACTGCCAGATCCCGGCTGGCGTGCTGTCGAAGCTGCGCTTGCTCGCGTCCCTTGACGACATTGGTCGCCGGTGGGCCTTCCGGGCCGAGCCTGCGGGGTTCGAAGACGTCATTCGGGCGCATGTTGCGCAGGGGTATTTCTTTGACACGCTTGTCGTCGCCGCGATCGAGTTGGTCCAAAAGCGCTGGGAGTGTCCGGAGTTGCTAGACCATCTGGCGGGGATCGGGATCTGTGAACCGGCCGTTTACCGCACGAAGATGGTGCCGCCGTTTCCACAGGCCTTCAGGATGTCTGGTGTGCCGGGCTCGATTTATGAGCCGCACGCAGTTCCGGACTTCGAGGTCACGTGGAGCGACCGCAAGACCTGCTACGACGACTTGAGACAGAGCGGGCTGACGTTGATGAAGTGATCAGAGCCAGCCCTGCGTCTCGTTCGTGACGATCTGCTCGAGCATGTCGACGTGGGCGTCGTCCGAGTTGAGGCAGGGGATGTAGTGGAAGTGCTCGCCGCCCGCTTCCTCGAAGGCCTCCTTGATCTCTTCGTTGATCTCTTCAAGCGTCTCCACGCAATCCGACGCGAAACCGGGCGCCATGACGGCGATCGACTTGTGCCCTTCCTCGGCCAGCTTGGCGACGTATTCTACCGTGTACGGGGTCAACCATTCCTCCGGCCCGAACCTGGACTGGAAGGTGGTATGGAGCTCGTCCTTCTTCCACCCCAGCCGCTCGCGCAGCAGGCGCGAGGTCTTCTGGCAGTGGCAGTGATAGGGGTCGCCCTTCAGGAAGTAGGACTTCGGCAGCCCGTGGTACGAGGCAACCAGTGCGGTCGGCTTTTCTTCGAGCCCGCCGTAGAACCGCTCGACCGATTGAGCCAGGGCTTCGATGTAACCGGGGTGGTCATGGTAGGATGGCGCGGTTCTGACCGCCGGTTGCCAGCGCAGTTTCTGCAGCGTGCGGAAGGCGTGATCGCAGGCTGTCCCTGTGGTCGCCGCCGCGTAGTGCGGGTAGAGCGGCAGGAAAAGGATCCGCTCGCAGCCTTGTTGGACCATCTTGCGAATCACGCTGTCGGTCGATGGGTTGCCATAGCGCATGCAGAAGTCGACCAGCACATCGGGGCCGTGCTTGGCCTTGAGCCGGGATCGCAGCTTGGCCGTCTGCTCACGCGTGATGGTCAGGAGCGGGCTCTCGTCCAGTTCCTCGTTCCAGATACCACGATAGGCGTCGCCTGAAGAGAACGGCCGCTTGGTCAGCACGATCAGCTGCAGGATCGGTTGCCAGAAGAACGGCGACCACTCGATAACGCGGCGATCCGAGAGGAATTCATTCAGATACCGGCGCATGGACCAGTAATCGGTGCTGTCCGGTGTTCCCAGGTTCGCCAGAAGGACCCCGACACGAGAGGGCGGAACCGACGGGTGGTCGACCGCGGCATGTTCCAGGCGCCCCCGCCCGGGCCGGTCCATCGAACTGCCGTCCAACATCGCTTCAGCCTCCTGAGTTAACGTTATTGTCGCACTTGCCGCCTACGACCCGCCTCAGATATCCCCTCGAAGGATTAGGTCAAGCGCCTGCGGCGTTGCGGCCAATTTGATATGTTTACCCCCTGTTCACACGTTTCGCGCACAGTTGGTTCAAGATTGCTATTTGGACATCGCTGACGCCGGAAGAACTCCGCACCGTGTTGAACGCGGGCGTGGGCTAACGTGCGGGGGCGCAAATTATGAGCATCTTATCAGGATTGGCGACGGCGCCAGGGGTTTCGGCCCTGTTGAACGCGCCGAGGGACTCGAACGCTCAGTTGCGCGCGAGTGTTGGGGAGCCTGCCACCAAAGCCGATCTGAAGCGCCCTGATGCGGGGTCGCGGGTGCAATCCGCCGAGACTGTACGCCCAGTGCTGCAGGCTGCGCGTGGTGAGACGTCCGCGGCCGTCTCGAAAGTGGTCGATTCTCGCGACTCGCGCTTTCGCCAGTTCATGAAGGCGCTGGAAGCGCTGCGGTTCGGTCCTGGCGATTCCCGTGCCGACAAATCGCGCCGCGCCGAGCTTGCGGCCGAGGCCCCGATGGCGTTCGGTCTCTTCGACGGTCGGCCAACTCCGGTGGA
>JBCCDA010000002.1:0-112200 GCA_039033215.1 Pseudomonadota bacterium
CGCGCGAGTTGTCGGCAGCGCTCCTTTCAGAAGCAACACGACTTGAAGATATTACACGGGTTCGGCAAAATCCTGGGGTCGCCGCGTAGGTGGCCCTTTTTGCTTGCGCAGGCGATGCTGCGGGCCTATACGACCGCCTTCTGCTTAGATCGACATGCCGGAGTATCGCACATGGCCCGCGTGACCGTTGAAGATTGTATTGACAAGGTTCCAAACCGGTTTGATCTGGTGATGCTGGCCGCCCATCGGGCACGGACCATTTCATCGGGCAGTCCGATCACTGTCGAGCGGGACAATGACAAAAACCCGATCGTCGCGCTCCGCGAGATCGAGGAAGAGACGCTGACGCCCGAACATCTCCAGGAAGAGGCGATTGAGTCCCATCAGGTCCACATCGAGGTTGATGAGCCTGAAGAGGACAACATGGCGCTCCTGATGGGCGGTGGCGCCGAGGCTGGACCCATGGGCGTGCAGCCGGCCATGGACGATCTGGATGAGGAAAAACTCCTCCGCGCACTGATGGCTGAACAAGGCAACTGATCTCTGGGGGAGCCATCGCGTGATCCGGCAGTTCGAACTGGTCGAGCGGGTCCGTGACTATAACCCAAACACTGACGAGGACATGCTGAACCGCGCTTACGTTTATGGCGCGACAATGCATGCAAATCAGCGGCGCGCAAACGGCGAGCCTTACTTCGGCCATCCCCTCGAGGTGGCCGCAATCCTGACAGATCTACGACTAGATGACGCCTCGATCGTGACAGCGTTGCTGCACGACACCATCGAGGACACACAAGCGACTCACGCCGAGATCCGAGCGATGTTCGGCGGCGAGATCGCCGACCTTGTCGACGGCGTCACCAAACTAACCCAGTTACAGCTCTCCTCGAAAGAAACCGCGCAGGCGGAGAACTTTCGCAAGCTGCTCCTTGCGATGGCAAAGGATGTGCGCGTCATCCTCGTCAAGCTAGCCGACCGGCTGCACAACATGCGCACCATCGACAACCTGCGCGAAGAGAAACGCCAGCGCATCGCACGGGAGACGATGGAGATCTATGCGCCGCTCGCCGGCCGCATGGGCATGCAGCGGATCCGCGAGGAACTGGAGGACCTTAGCTTCGAAGTGCTCAATCCCGAAGGTCGCACCTCGATCATCCGCCGCTTTGTGAAGCTGCGGCGCGAGACGGGTGACATGATCCCGAAGATCTCGGGCGAGATCCGCGACTTTTGCGTGGCGCAAGGTGTCACGGTCGAGGTCATCGGGCGTGAGAAAAGACCCTACTCGATCTGGCGCAAGATGCAGGAGAAGGACATCGGCTTCTCCCAGCTCTCGGACATCTATGCGTTTCGGGTGCTCTGCGCGGACGAGGCCGATTGCTACCGCGCGCTCGGGGCCGTCCACCGAAGCTGGCGCGCCGTGCCCGGTCGATTCAAGGACTACATATCCAGCCCGAAGGCGAACGGCTATCGCTCACTGCACACGGTGGTGTTCTCGACCGAGGCAACGCGCACCGAGATCCAGATTCGCACACCCGAGATGCACGCGGTTGCGGAGACCGGCGTTGCGGCCCACTGGGCCTACAAGGACGGCATTCGGTCCGAGAACCGGTTTGCCGTCGATCCCTACTCCTGGCTACGCGATCTCGTTGCGCGCGTGGAAAAAGGAGATGCGCCGAATGAGTTTCTCGAGCACGTCAAGCTCGATATGTTCCACGATCAGGTGTTCTGCTTCACGCCGAAGGGGGATGTGGTCGGCCTGCCGCGCGGCGCCACCCCCATCGATTTTGCCTATTCGATCCACACCAAGGTCGGCAATCATTGCGTGAGCGCCCTGGTCGATGGGCGACGGGTACCGCTCTGGACCCGGCTGAGGAACGGTCAGCAAGTCGAGATCGTGACGGCGGTGGCCCAGTCCCCGTCCCCGCATTGGGAAGATATTGCTCAGACCGGCCGCGCAAAGGCCGCGATCAGGCGCGCGCTGAGAGGACGACTGCGGTCCGAGCAGGTTGCGTTTGGGCGCGATCTTGCCACCACCGCCCTGTTGCGGGCCGGCCGGGAAGCCGGACCCAAAACCTTCGCGGTTGCCGCCGAGCGGCTGAAGTATGCGTCCGCCGAGGATCTGCTGGTCGACGTGGCGCAAGGGACCGTGACCGCGGCCCATGTCATCAGCGCAATCTATCCGTCCCAGTCCACGCTGGTTGTCGAGGAGGAACCGGCCCCCAGCGGCCCGCTGGTGGAAGGGCGGGGCATTCGCCGAACCCAGGCGGTGAAGTTCTGCGACTGCTGCTGGCCGCTGCCCGGCGACCGCATCATGGGCGTGACCCGCCGGGGCGGTGTCATGGTGCATGCGGTCTTCTGCCCGTTGCTCGAGGATTTCGAGAACGAGCTGGAACGCTGGCAGGATTTGACATGGTCCGAGGAAGCCGCGAAGTCAGCCGTCAACGTAGTGCGCATCCAGATCACTCTTGCCAACGAGCCCGGTGCCCTGGGACAAGCCTGCACATTGATCGGCGAGCAGAACGCCAATATCGACAACATATCGATGGTCACACGAAAGCCTGATTTCTTCCGTATGCAGTTCGATCTGGAAGTCAGGGATACGAAACACCTTGGGGGTATCCTTACGTCTCTGCGGGTGCAGAGCTACGTCAATCAGGTCGAGCGGGCGATGTCCGCGCCGGCCAGCCCCGAGCCGGAGCAGCAGCGCCGGCTTCCGTTGGGGCAGGTGGCCTTGACGCGGCACTGACGAGCTCGGAGAGCGTTGGGACGAGCACGGCGGGTCGGATGATCTTCAAGCGGCGAGAGAGGCCGAGAATCATTGATCGTGCGCGAGAGTTCATCTCGCCACGCAAGGGATTCTGGCGAGGTCTCGACTACATCGGCAAGCGTATGCGCCGCCTGCCTGACAGCCCGCATCGGATCGCGCTGGGGTTTGCCTGCGGGGCGCTGGCCTCCTTCACGCCGTTCTTCGGGTTTCATTTCTTTGTCGCGGCGGGGCTGGCTTGGGTACTTCGGGCGAACGTGCTGGCCTCGTTGTTTGGCACAGTCGTCGGCAATCCCTTCACGTTTCCGCTGATCTCTGGGCTGTCGCTCTGGGTCGGTCGCGGGATCATGGGGCTTGGGAACGGCACGTCCGACTTTGAGGCGATCACGACGGCGTTCGCGGCCGCATTCAACGACATCTGGTCCACTGCAAAGAGCTGGTTCGGCTACGGACCCTCAATGGTGGACGGGCTGATCAAGTTTTTTTGGGACGTCTTCCTGCCGTATCTGATCGGCGGCCTCGTGCCTGGGCTGGCGGCAGGCATCCTATGCTATTTCCTGCTCGGGCCGCTGGTGGCGGCCTATCAGGAACGCCGGCGCAAGAAGATCCTCGCGTCGCAGGAACGCCAGCGCGCCCTTGCCGACCGGGAGGCTGAGGCCTACCGTGACACCCCAGACGGGGCCTGAGGACATAGACATGGCAGATATCCAGAAGCCGCTTGGCGCGCTGCGCCTGGGTGTGAACATTGATCACGTAGCCACCATCCGGAACGCTCGTGGCGGCACAGTGCCCGATCCGATCCGAGCTGCGAAGATGGCCGAGGAGGCCGGAGCGGACGGGATAACCGCGCACCTGCGCGAGGATCGCCGCCATATCACAGATGGCGACATAGAGCGTCTGATGGATGCGCTGTCCCTGCCGCTGAACTTCGAGATGGCCGCCACGGACGAGATGCAGGCAATCGCGCTGCGCCACAAGCCACATGCCGTCTGCATCGTGCCCGAGCGGCGGGAGGAACGGACAACCGAAGGCGGGTTGGAAGTCGCGCGCGAGGAGAACCGGCTGGCCCACTTCATCGCACCACTGCGCGAGGCAGGGTGCCGGGTTTCGATCTTCATTGCTGCCGACCGCCGTCAGATCGAGGCCGCTGCCCGTATCGGCGCGCCCGTGATCGAACTGCACACCGGCGCGTACTGCGACGCCCATGCGGAAGGCCTGATGGTCGAGCGCGACGCGGAACTGGCCCGTTTGCGCGAAATGTCGGCCTTTGCCCATTCGCTGGGGTTGGAAGTCCACGCGGGGCATGGCCTCACCTACGATACCGTGAGCCCGGTGGCCACGTTCCCAGAGGTGATGGAGCTCAACATCGGGCATTTCCTGGTTGGCGAGGCGATCTTCGTCGGCCTGCCGGATGCCATCGGCCGGATGCGCGCTCTGATGGATGACGCCCGGGACGCGGCGTTCGGCAAGGGCGCGGCGTGAAGGCCCTGACCATCTGCCGTCCATGATTATCGGCATCGGCAGCGATCTGGCAGACATCCGGCGAATTACCGGTACGCTGGAGCGCTTTGGCGAGCGCTTCATCCGCCGCTGTTTCACAGATGTCGAGCAGGCGAAGGCAGAGCGGCGAAAGGCCAACAGGGACGCATGGGCCGGTACGTTCGCAAAACGCTGGGCCGCCAAGGAGGCCTGTTCAAAAGCGCTTGGCACGGGACTGCGGATGGGGGTTGCTTGGCGCGAGATGGAGGTCGTGAACCTGCGCACCGGACAGCCAACGATGCGGCTCTACGGCGGGGCGATGGACCGCCTGACGCGCCTCACCCCACCCGGAACTGCGACCCGGATCCACCTCACCATGACGGACGATCACCCCTGGGCGCAGGCCTTTGTGGTGATCGAAGCTCTGCCGCTAGATACGCCCTACGTGCATGTGAGCGAGTAACCGGGTACTCTCCTTGACTTGACCCGGGCGGGCCGTCAGATACGCCGAACCTCGGAGCGAGACAGGACCGGCCCATGGCGAGCGCACCCGCGAAGAAGAAAGAGGGCACTTGGGAGACGGTCAAGACCATCTTCTGGGCGCTGCTGATTGCACTTGCCTTCCGCTCTGCGCTGTATCAGCCCTTCTCGATCCCATCGGGTTCGATGAAGCCGACCCTGCTGGTGGGCGATTATCTCTTCGTGTCAAAGTTCGCCTACGGGTACTCGAAGCACTCGCTACCGTTCTCGCCCGATCTCTTCGACGGACGCATCTGGGGCAGCGTGCCCGAACGCGGCGACGTCGTTGTCTTCAAGCATCCCGGAAAGGACGCGTGCGCGGAAGGACCCGTGGAGTTCTTCGGGCGCTTGGGCGCCAACATCTTCGCCCGTCTCGGTCTGTCAAATCCCGTCCGCGATCCGGGCGACTGCATCGATTACATCAAGCGCGTGATCGGGCTGCCGGGCGACAAGGTCCAGATGATCGGCGGGGTCCTGCACATCAACGGCACGCGCGTGGGGATGGACCCGGCACCGAACTTCGTCGAGCCCAAGTCAACCGCAGGTGAGTACCAGCTGACGCGGCCCTGTCTGAACGAGCCTATACCACAAGGTGGACCCTGCGAGTTCGAGCAGTGGACGGAGGAGCTTCCGGGCGGCTACCGCCATTCGATCCTTAACTTGGCCACGACGGGCGCAGACGAGACCCAGCTCTTTACCGTGCCCGAGGGGCACATCATGTTCCTCGGTGATAACCGCGACAACTCCGTCGACAGCCGCTTTGCGTCGGTCGGGATGGTTCCCCTGGAGAACCTGATCGGGCGGGCCGATATCATTGGTCTGTCTTCCGCGGGGGCGTTCTGGCAGCTCTGGGAGTGGCGTGCAGACCGATTCTTCAAGTCGATCATCTGAATTGCTGCGCCGCCTTCTCATCACCCTGGGTGTGTTGGTGGCGCTACCGTTCGTGGTGCTGGTCGGGTTGCGTTGGGCGATCGTGCCGATCGGCGGATGGTACTATAACACACCGTCAACATCGATGGAGCCGACCCTGCCGCAGGGCTCAACCTTCCTGGCACTGAACCTGTCCCATGAATTTCCACCCGAGCGCGGCACAATCGCCATTTTCGAGCATCCGAAGCGGCCTGGCGAGACATACGTCAAACGTGTGATCGGGTTGCCGGGGGATCGCATTGCGATGGCGGATGGCGTCGTGATCATTGATGGAACGCCTGTCCCCCGGCGCGAGGTCGAGCAATATCTCTGGACGTCCGACGCGCTGCCTCCAAAAGGCTGCCCGCAGGAACCACCCTGTATGGTCCCGCAGTGGGAGGAAACGCTGCCCAACGGTCGCAGTTTCACTGTTTTGGACCTCGGCGATACCATGCTCGATTCGACCCCGGAGGTCGTGGTGCCGGACGGGCATGTCTTTGTCCTGGGTGACAATCGCGACAACTCAGTGGACAGTAGATTCTCTAACGTGGGGATGGTGCCAATCGCAAACCTTCGACAAGAGCCCTGGATCTTTTACCCGGCCGTCTCGGTGAGTGGTGCGCGGTTCGATCGGCTCTTCGAGACGGTTGGGCCATGAAACACACCGATACCGCCACGGTCGCACGCCTGCTCGGTCACGACTTCGCCGACCTCTCGCTGTTGGAGCGTGCGCTGACCCATCCGTCTGCCGGGACGCCCGCACGGCCGGACAACCAGCGGCTGGAGTTCTTGGGTGACCGGGTGTTGGGTCTGCTGGTGGCGGAAGCGCTGATGAAGGCGTTCCCGCACCTTGCGGAAGGAGATCTGGCGCCCCGCTTCAATCAACTCGTGCGGCGCGAGACGCTGGCCGAGGTCGCGGGCGAAATCGGGCTCGGCCAACACCTGCGGCTCGGGCGGTCCGAGAACATCTCGGGCGGGCGCCGGAAGGCCGCGATCCTGGCCGATGCGACAGAGGCGGTGATCGCAGCACTCTACCTCGACGGCGGTCTCGCGGCAGCCGGGGCGTTTGTCTCCGCCCATTGGGCGCAGCGCATCAAGGCCGTCAGTAGCGCGCCTGTCGATGCGAAGACCCGCCTTCAGGAATGGGCACAGGGGCATGGATATGCGCTGCCGGACTACACGGTCGTCGCCCGCTCCGGTCCCGATCACGCGCCTGTCTTCAAGGTGGAAGTCCGGCTTGAAGGCGGGGCAACGGCAACGGGTGAAGCAAGATCGAAACGTTTGGCAGAACAGGACGCGGCTGCTGCCCTTTATGAGGAGGTGGCCGGTGAGTGAGCCGCTTGAGACGACCCGATGCGGCTTCGTCGCCCTGATCGGTGAGCCGAACGCCGGCAAGTCGACTCTGCTGAACCGCATGGTCGGCGCGAAGGTCTCGATCGTGACCCACAAGGTACAGACAACGCGGGCACGGATCCGGGGCATCGCCCTGGAAGGCGGCAGTCAGATCGTGTTCGTCGACACGCCGGGGCTGTTTCGGCCACGGCGGCGGCTGGACCGGGCGATGGTGGCCTCGGCTTGGGCCGGTGCGGAGGACGCAGACGTGACGGTCCTGCTGATCGAAGCACACCGCGGCATCACTGACGGCGTCGAGACGATCCTGGAGGCGCTGGGCGATCATCTGAGGGACCGCCCGGTGGCGCTGGCGATCAACAAGATCGACCGGGTCAAGCGCGAGGCACTCCTGGCGCTGGTCGCCGACATCTCCGCCAAGCGGGCCTTCGCGGAGGTCTTCCTGATCTCTGCCGAGAACGGAGACGGCGTCGACGACCTGAAGCGCTGGCTCGCGACGCGGGTGCCCGAGGGTCCCTGGCACTATCCCGAGGACCAGATCGCCGATGCGCCGATGCGCCAGATCGCCGCCGAGATCACGCGGGAGAAACTGACGCTGCGGCTGCATCAGGAACTGCCGTACCAACTTACCGTCGAGACCGAGAACTGGGAGGAACGCAAGGACGGCTCCGTCCGGATCGAGCAGATCATCTTTGTGGCGCGCGATGGGCACAAGGGGATCGTGCTCGGCCGAAAGGGCGAGACAACCAAAGCGGTCGGCCAGGAGGCAAGGCATGACATTGCGGATCTGCTGGGCCGCCCGGTGCATCTGTTCCTCACGGTCAAGACACGACCGAACTGGCAGGAGGACCCCGAACGCTACCGCGAGATGGGGCTCGACTTCTCGGACGGGTCGTGAGCTTGTGCCTGACCAGCGATTTCTGGGTCGCGGCCTACCGCGCGCGGCTGGATGCGCAGGGCATCTTCGTCCATATCGCCCGGCGGGGTGATGCCACCGCCGGGGCAGTCTGGGTGAAATGTGCCACGATGAACGGCCGGGCCACTGTGCTGGCACGGACCTACGACGCGGATTTCAACCGGGTGTGGACCGTTCATCTTGATGACGTCCCTGAACCCGAAGCCGATGCCGCGCTTGCCCGCCAGGCCGGTTTTGACGGCGATCTCTGGATCGTTGAGGTGGAAGATCCCAGGGGTCGCCATCTGCTTGATGAAGAAGGCCTCGACTAACCGTCGAATTCAGCGTCCGTTAACCGTCAATATTGAGATAATCTTATTCGGTAACCGCCATCCTCCTCCTTGAGACAGAATTGGGGAACGGAATGGGGGTTCCACGTGGAATACGTTGACGACGCGATCCTGCTGACGGTCGCCAAGGCCGGTAAGGGTACTCTGGTTTTGGAGGTGCTCACGGCCAACCATGGCCGGCAACGTTGTGTGTCGGCCCTGAAGGGCGGCGATCAGCCAACGTTGCTACCGGGTTCATTCCTTTCGATCAAATGCGTCGGTGACGATCTGGGCAAGCCGGTGCAGGCCGAGCTCCTGCGGATCACCGGCGGTCTGATCATCAATTCCGACCAGGACATCGCCCTTGCGGCCCTGACGTCCTCCAAGGACCTGCTGGTGTCGCTTGTTCCTATCCAGGAACCTGTGCCCGCGATTTTCGAGGCCATGACTGGCCTGATGACGTCGCTGGTGAACGAGGATCATCGCTGGCCGTATCACTATGCCATGCTCGAGTTCGCGTTGCTCGCCGAGGCAGGGTATCTGGAAGGTGTGAGGCGCTGCATGTCTGCCTTCCGTCACGGCGACGCGATCTACGTCTCCCCTCGGACGGGGGCCTTCGTGACGCGCGAGGAGGGGGGTGTTTTCATCGACAAGCTCATTCCTCTGCCCGGGTTCCTCCTGGGCGGAAAGAACACGAACCTGCCAGCTGTGCGTCAGGGATTTGCGCTGACTGCGACGCTGCTACAGCGGTTCGCCCTGAAAGGCGACGACCAGGCTCTGCCGCAGACCCGTGCCATTCTGGAAGCAGCGTTGGAGCAGGTGACATCCCTACCTGCCGAACCGGCGGTCGCGACACCGATGGAGGACGCCGAAACACGAAGACGCCGTATGGAAGCCATGCGCCCACTCATGGTAGCCTCCGCCGGCTCGGGCCAATAATGTGCGGGTGTGCTGGTTTACTCAGGTCAAAAGGTTAACTTGTCATACTAGGGTAGAATCTTAGACACTTTCGGCCACCAGAAGGGGGCCGGTGCCCTGTGGTGCCGGGTGGAGAAGTAGTTATGGAGTGGCGAGACGAAGGCATTTTGCTGTGGGTGCGACGCCACGGCGAAGCCAACGTCATCGTCGAGGCACTTACAGCGGCCCACGGGCGCCATGCGGGTTTGGTCCGCGGCGGCGCGTCCAAGGCCACAGCCAGTATATTGCAGCCCGGAGCCCAGCTGGCACTCGAGTGGAAGGCGCGACTTCCGGAACATCTAGGCAACTACAAGGTCGAGCTTCTGCGGTCGCGCGCCGCATCGATCATGTCCAGCCGCGAAGCGCTCGCTGCATTGAACGTGATCAGCGCGATGACCGTACAGTTCCTGCCGGAACGAGAGCCGAACTCCCAGATTTATGAGATGACGGTCGAACTGGTGGACGACCTCGGGAGCGCGGACCCGCACTGGCCGGTTCGCTATGCGCTCTGGGAACTCCAGCTTCTGGAGGGGCTTGGCTTCGGGCTAGACCTTACTTCCTGCGCATCAACCGGGCGGACCGAGGATCTCGTCTATGTGTCGCCACGCTCGGGGCGTGCCGTGTGCCGCGCAGCGGGGGCACCCTTTGCCGACCGCATGCTGCCACTTCCATCGTTTCTGACGGGGACAGCGCAACCCGGAATCGGCGATGTCCGCGAGGCGTTGCGTATGACCGGCTACTTCTTCGAGAACTGGGTTTGTGCCAACTTCGAGGTCGAGAAGATGCCTGACGCTCGCGCAAGGCTGCTGCGTCTGATGCAGGAAATGGAACTGGTCTACGACGACGATCAAGGCAAGGTCGAAGCCCAGATGAAGCGCGACGAGCCCTGGCCACCCGGTGGTTGGTAGGTCGCCTTCTCCGTTCACCGGCACCATTCCGACTGGTCTTGCGCCAGTGGACGCGCTAGGCCACCGCCGCGGGACAAACGGCGCGACATAGGGTTTTGGCGGGCATGGTAGGCGCATTGCTGAGGCGGGTTCTGGGGCCGGATCAGGCGCGGCTTCTCTACCGTCTGCTTGTCGAAAACGCTTGGCCCTACCGCTGGCACTATGGCGTGGCACTGGTGCTGATGCTGATCGTGTCAGGCATGTTCGCGGCGGTCGCGCTGCTGATGAAGGACGTCTTCAACGAAGTGTTCATCGCCCAGGACCCAGCCGCCCTGCAATGGTTGTCGCTCCTGGTCTTCACGATCTTCGCGGTCCGCGGTCTGGCCATGTACGGCCAGAACGTGATCCTTGCCCGTGTCGGCAACCGTATCGTTGCGACACTGCAGTCGCGCATCTACGCCCACATCCTGCGCCAGGGAATGGTCTTTCACGAAACCAATCGCTCGGGCGATCTGGCCGTGCGCGTGACCCACAACTGCAACGCCGCCCGCATGGCGATCAACATGCTTGCGACGCGGCTGGGTGTCGATCTCACCACGATCATCGGCATGATCGCGGTCATGTTCTGGAACGATGTGACCATGAGCCTGATCGCGCTTCTGGGCCTGCCGATCATCTTTGGCGGGGTCGCCGCTCTGGTGCGCAGGGTCAAGGGGCTCGCCCGCGATGAAGTCACCATGACGTCGCGCATCCTGTCGGTCATGAACGAGACGGTGATGGGCGCGCGCGTCGTCAAGGCCTTCAATCTTGAGGAGATGATGGAGGCGCGGGCAGGCGCGGCAATCGACGGCGTCCGCGACCGGGCGGATCGTCTGGCCGTGCTCCAGGCAGTTGCCAACCCGCTGATGGAGATTGTTGCCGGTGCGGCGGCGGCAGCTGTCCTGCTCTATGCCGGATGGCGGATCATTCATCAGGACATGGAGGTCGGGACCTTCATCTCTTTCCTGTTCGCGCTGATTGCGGTTGGCGATCCGGCACGGCGCGTGGCGCAGATCACCGTGCAACTGCGCCAGCAAACGGCGGCGATCGAGTTCATTTATGAGACACTGGACAGTGACCGAGCCCCGTCCGAGCCCGCCGACGCCCCTGCCCTGAAGGTCACGGACGGCGAGGTCCGCCTTGACGGTGTCGAGTTCCGTTATGGCGAGGCCCCGGCTTTGAACGGGCTCAGCCTGACCGCCAAAGGCGGTGAGGTGACAGCGCTTGTGGGACCTTCGGGCGCGGGCAAGTCCACCGTTCTGTCTCTGATCGAGCGGTTCTACGACCCGGTCGGCGGTCAGGTTCTGATCGATGGGCAGGACATCGGGGAGGTACGGCTGACGTCGTTACGCGATCAGGTCTCGCTGGTCACGCAGGAGACGTTCCTCTTCGATGATACCGTTGCGCGCAACATCTCGCTTGGCCGTCCATCGGCAACCCTGGACGAGATCGAGCAGGCGGCGCGGGCCGCGAACGCGCACGACTTCATCATGGCGTTGGCGGAAGGCTATGAGAACCAGGTCGGCGAGCACGGCGCGGCTCTGTCGGGCGGCCAACGGCAGCGGATCGCGATCGCACGGGCCATGCTGCGTGATGCACCAATCCTGCTGCTGGACGAGGCGACATCAGCCTTGGACGCCGAGTCAGAGGCCCACGTACAAGAGGCGCTTGCCCGCCTGATGGAAAGGCGAACAACAATCGTTATCGCCCACCGACTTGCGACCATCCGCAAAGCCCATCACATTGCTGTCGTTGACAAAGGTCGCCTGGTTGAAGAAGGCAATCACGACGCCCTAATTGTACAGGACGGGCTCTACGCCAGACTGGCGCGACTGCAGTTCGGTGCGGAAGGAGAACGGGGATGACGAAGCCGGCAATCACGGTCTACCTGGCCGACCCAAGGGGGTTCTGTGCGGGCGTTGTCCGCGCCATCGACATCGTAGAGCATGCCATCTTGAAATGGGGCGCCCCAGTCTACGTGCGCCACGAGATCGTGCACAACAAGCACGTGGTGGACGAACTGCGCGCAAAGGGCGCCGTCTTTGTCGAGGAACTCGATGAATGCCCGAATGACCGGCCGGTCGTCTTTTCCGCGCATGGTGTCCCAAAGGCGATCCCCGCCGAAGCTGAACGACGGCAGATGCTTTACGTCGACGCCACCTGTCCCCTGGTCTCGAAGGTTCACATCGAAGCCGAACGGCATTCGGCTCGGGGCCTGCAGATCGTGATGATCGGCCATGCCGGGCACCCGGAGACGGTTGGCACCATGGGTCAATTGCCGGACGGGGAGGTCATCCTGGTTGAGACACCAGATGATGTGGCCGAAATCGAGCCCCGTAACCCCGATAAGCTGGCCTTCATTACGCAGACGACGCTGTCGGTGGATGATACGGCGGAAATCGTCGCGGCGCTGCAATCGCGTTTCCCCAGCATCGTTGGACCCCACAAGGAAGACATCTGCTATGCCACGACCAATCGGCAGGCAGCGGTCAAGGAAATGGCACCGAAGATCGACGCTCTGCTCGTTGTCGGCGCGCCCAATTCGTCGAACTCGAAGCGGCTGGTCGAAGTAGGCAACGCTGCAGGGTGTTCCTATGCGATGCTGGTCCAGACCGCCGATGACATCGATTGGCGCTCGATCGAAGGGGTGTCCGCGGTTGGGCTCAGCGCCGGCGCAAGTGCACCTGAAGTGCTGGTCGAAGGCGTTCTGGACGCCTTCCGCGAGCGCTATGACGTCACAATCGAGCGGATCGTGACCGCCGAGGAGAACGTCTCGTTCAAGATGCCGCGTATCATGCGCGACAAGGTAGCCTGAGCGTGGGTGGTGACGACGAGACACTCGACTTCTACACCCGCGAAGCGACCGCCTATGCCGATCATGTCCTCGGCGAGCTTGAAAAGCCGTGGTTGCCGCGCTTCGCGGCAATGGTGCGACCCGGCGGCCGCGTTCTGGATTTCGGTTGCGGCCCGGGATGGGCCGCAAACTGGCTGGTCCAGCAGGGTTTCGTTGTCGATGCCTTTGATGGCTCGGAGGGCTTCGCCGAAGAGGCACGCCGCCGATACGGGCTGTCAGTAACCGTCGGCCGGTTCGAGGAGTTCGCCGCGCCCTTGGCGCACTATGACGGGATCTGGTGCTGTTTTTCGCTGCTACACGACACACGCGAGGCGATGCCCGGACATCTGGGACGCCTCGCAGCGGCACTGGCACCGGGCGGCGCGTTCTACATTGGCCTCAAGGAAGGCACGGAAGCCGAGCGTGATACGATCGGGCGGCTCTACACGTTCTTTGGACGCGACGAGATGCGGGACTTGCTCGCAGATGCCGGGTTCGACGTGATCGGCATCGATTCCGAAGATCTCGCCGGGTTCGACGGCACACCCTCGACGGGCCTGCACATCTACGCCCGCCGTGCCTGATCTCTTTGCCTACACCGATGGCGGATGCTCCGGAAATCCCGGCCCGGGTGGCTGGGGTGTCATCCTCCAGGCCATGGACGGCGAGACGGTCGTAAAGGAACGCGAGCTTTCAGGCGGCGCCCCCGAGACCACGAACAACCGCATGGAACTGATGGCAGCGATATCGGCGCTGGAGGCCCTGGGGCGATCCTCGTCGATCACTGTCGTCACGGATTCGACCTATCTCCGGGATGGCATCACCAAGTGGATACACGGCTGGAAGCGCAACGGCTGGAAGACCGCTGCGAAGAAGGACGTGAAGAATGCCGATCTCTGGCAACGACTGGACACGCTGACGCGTGACCACGATGTGCGCTGGGACTGGGTCAAGGGCCATGCCGGTCACGCGCAGAACGAGCGTGCAGACAAGCTGGCCACTGCAGAGATCAAGGCCCTGAAGAAAGCCCGCGGCTGACTCAGGTCTGGCCGATTGATCGCCCCGTCGCTCAGAACACCTTTCGAAAGAACACGCGGTCCAGGCCGTGCTGGGTGGCGCGGCCGGTCTCGCGATATCCCAACGCCGGGTAGAGCGCGCGGTTATTGGTCATCTTCGCATGGGTATAGAGCACCATGGCGGGCGCCCCGGCTGCTTTGGCCAACGCCTCCGCGTGAGCAACCAGCGCCCGTCCCAGCCCGGTTCCCTGCGCCTCAGGCGCGACCGCGACATTCTCTAGCATCCAGTCCGCCTCTCGCGGGTAGGCGACCACATAGCCGAGAGCAGGATCCCCGGCGGCCCAGCAGCGCCCCGCCGCAATGTCTGCCGCGAAGTCCTGCAGCATCGGCGGCGGCTCACTCCCGATCAGCGGCACGTAAGGGGCGTACGCCCCCCGCGCGATCAATCTCAATCTGGGCACATCTTCGGCCTTTGCGAGACGAATGTCGCTCATGGCGCGATGTTCGTCGCGATCTGCTCTGGACGCAAATGAAATTTCAGGTCATTTTTTCACGGACGGTTGAGAGCGAATCGCTGTTGGCCTGACGGGAGGGCATCTTGGACACCGGATCGGCCATTTTGGAGCGTGCTCCGGGCGTCGGCGGGGACGTCCGCGCCGTGCGCAAGGCGCGCGGGCTGACTCTGACCGCATTGGCGGGTTCCGTGGGTCGATCCGTCGGATGGCTCAGCCAAGTCGAACGCGGTGTCACTGAACCGACGATCTCGGATCTGCGCCGCCTCGCCGAGGCGCTTGGTCAACCGATATCACTGTTCTTCGGCGCGCCCGATGCGCCCGCGACAGAACGCGGCTATGTGGTCCGTGCAGGTGCCGGGCGCTCGCTCGGTCAGGGAGGCGGGCTCGAGGAACAACTTCTTTCACCGGACTTGGGTGGGGAATTCGAGATGATCCGCTCGGTCATCGCCCCTGGCGCCGAACTGGCCGAGGCTGTCCAGCGCGACACAGAGGAAGCCGGTTTCATCATCTCCGGGTGCCTCGACCTTTGGCTGGGCAAACGGCGGTTTACCCTGCACCCGGGCGACAGTTTCCGTTTTCGTGGGGAGCCCTATCGCTGGCGCAACCCGGGCACCGAGCCCTGCACCGCGATCTGGGTGATCGCGCCGCCGGTTTATTGAGGGCCCGATGATCGAGACGCTTGCACAGATCGATACATGGACGTGGGGAGCATTCCTGCTTGCCTCGGTAGCATTGATGATCACCCCGGGACCCGGGATGATGTTCTGCATTGCCTGCGGGCTGGCCGGTGGTGCCCGTGCCGGGATCGCTGCGGGAGCGGGCTCGGCCGCCGGGATGATGGTGCACACTGGCCTCGCGGCGCTGGGCCTGTCGGCGATCCTGCTGGCGATGCCGGGCGCCTATGACACGATCCGCTGGGTTGGCGCGGCCTATCTGCTCTGGCTCGCATGGTCGAGCTGGCGGGCGGGCGACGATCTGGCCGACCGGCTGGGCCGTGACCGGATGGGCCGGGCCTTCCGCCGAGCGCTCGTCACCAACCTGCTGAACCCCAAGGTCATCGTCTTCATGATGGCCTTCCTGCCGCAGTTCGCCGATCCCGCGATCGGGCCGCTCTGGCATCAGATGCTCGCACTGGGCGCGGTCGTATCGTTGGTCGGGCTGCTCTTCGACTGTGCCTATGGCGGGCTGGCCGGCGCGCTGGCCGCACGGGTGCGCAAGGCTTCGAAACTCATGAATCGTCTCTCCGCTGCCGTCTTCGGCGGTCTCGCGGTGCGGCTGGTGGTCGATTGAAGGAGAATACCATGGCTGATCTACCGACAACGGCCCGCGTGGTCATCATCGGCGGAGGCGCTGTCGGGGCGTCGGCGCTCTATCACCTGGCGCTGGCGGGGTGGACCGACTGTGTACTGCTGGAGAAGAATGAGTTGACGTCGGGGTCAACCTGGCACGCCGCCGGGAACATCCCGACGTTCAGCTCGTCCTGGGCGATCATGAACATGCAGCGCTATTCCTGCGAGCTCTATCGCGAGCTTGCAGAGCGCGTGGACTATCCGATGAACTACCACGTCACGGGCTCGATCCGTCTCGCGCACTCGAAGGAGCGGATGCAGGAGTTCGAGCGGGTTCGCGGTATGGGCCGCTATCAGGGCATGGATATCGAGATGTGCTCGACCCAGGATCTGAAGGATCGCTACGAGTTCATGGAGACGCATGATCTCGAGGGTGGGCTCTACGATCCTTACGACGGCGACATCGACCCGGCACAGTTGACGCAGGCCCTGGCCAAGGGTGCACGGGACCTGGGTGCCCAGATCGTGCGATTCTGCCCGGCCACCGGGGCACGTCGCGAGAACGACGAATGGGTGATCGAGACCGAGAAAGGCGAGATCCGCTGCGAGTACGTCGTCAATGCGGCGGGCTACCGCGCGCAGGAAGTGGGCAAGTGGTTCGGCCGCTTCGTGCCGATGGTGAACATGTCCCACCAGTACATTCTCTTCGACGAGCTTGACGCCATCAAGGAGCGCACGGAACGCACGGGCGCAAAGCTGCCGCTCCTGCGGGATGTCGACTCGTCCTACTACCTCCGGCAGGAGAAGAACGGCTTCAACCTCGGCCCCTACGAGCGCAACTGCAAGGCTCACTGGACGACACCTGAGGACCCGATGCCGGCGGACTTCAGCTTCCAGCTCTATCCGGACGACCTCGACCGGCTGGAATGGTACCTAGAAGACGCCATGGCCCGCGTACCCCTGATGGCTGAATCGGGTGTATACAAGGTCATCAACGGTCCAATCCCCTACCTGCCAGATGGGCTTCCAAACATCGGGCCCATGCCGGGCGTGCCGAACGCGTTCGAGGCGTGCGTCTTCACCTTCGGCATCTGCCAGGCCGGAGGCGCTGGGAAGGTGCTGGCCGAGTGGATCATCGAAGGTGGCACCGAATGGGACATGTGGGCTGTCGACCCCCGCCGCTACACCGGCTGGTGCGACCAGGACTATGCCAACCAGAAGGGCATGGAAGTCTATGGCCACGAGTACGCCATGCACTTCCCCCACCACGCCTGGCCCGCGGGCCGCGACAAACGGCTGGGGCCCAACGATGCGAAGGTCAAGGAACTGGGCGGCCAGATGGGCGCGTTCAACGGCTGGGAACGAGCCCTGTGGTTCGCCAAGACCGGCGACGATACCTCTGAGGAAGCAACCCAGGTCTGGACCCGGGAGGGACCGTGGGAGCCACGTGTCAAGGAAGAGTGCGAGGCGGTGCGCGATGCCTGCGGTGTCTTGGATCTGCCCGGCTTCAGCCGCTTCAACCTGACCGGTGAGGGCGCGGCTGAGTGGATGCGCGGCATGATCGCGGGCGGACTGCCCAAGATCGGGCGCATGAACCTTGGTTACTTCCCGGACGACAAGGGTCGGATCGTGACCGAGATGTCGCTGATGCGCCATGACGAGGATCACTTTACTCTGATCACCGCAGCCGGCGCCGAGTGGCACGATCGCGAACTGCTGGAGAAGTCGCTACCGGCAGGCCTCACCCTGACCGATCATACCGAGGAATTCTCGACCCTGATCGTGTGTGGGCCCAAGACCCGCGACCTCATCTCGAGCTTTGTCGAGGCGGATTTGTCCCTGCCCTGGCTCAGCCACCAGCAAGGGAAAGTGGCTGGCAAAGACGCCATGCTAGCGCGGGTCTCGTTTGCAGGCGAACTGGGCTGGGAGATCCATGCCAAGAATACCGACATGCCTGCGATCTATGATGCCGTGCTGGCAGCCGGCGCCAAGCCCTTCGGAATGTTCGCGCTGGACTCTCTGCGAATCGAGAAAGGGTATCGCGCCTGGAAGGGAGATCTGTCCACTGACTATACGCTGCTGGAAGGCGCGCTCGACCGGTTCATCAAGCTCGACAAGCCGCAGGATTTCCCGGGCAAGCAGGCGCTATTGAACCAGAAGCAGCAGGGCGTGAAGAAGCGCTTCGTCACCATGACGGTGGACGCAGGCGAGTTCGACGCGCCTTACATGTCGACTGTCTGGAAAGGCAACGAAGTGGTCGGCGAGACGACTTCGGGCAACTGGGGCTACCGTGTTGGCAGATCCATCGCGTTGGGGACCATCCGGGTCGACTGCATCGAGCCAGGAACCGAGCTGGAGATCGAGATCTTCGGTGAACGACGCAAGGCGCGGGTCGAGGAAGACCGCCCGTTGTGGGATCCGGAGAACGAAAGGCTCCGTGCGTGACCTGGGAAGTCTACATTCTCTATCTCGGGGTACTTGCGGCGTTCTTTGCGACGCCGCCTGATACCAGCCAACTGCTGATCATCTCGAACAGCCTGCGCCATGGCGTGCGACGCTCGATGGCGACGGTGGCTGGGGATTTGTCAGCCAACAGCCTTCAGATGACTGCGGCGGCGTTCGGGTTGACGGCCGTGATCACCGCGTCCGCGGATGCACTGGTCTGGATCAAATGGGCAGGTGTGGCCTACCTGATCTGGATTGGTCTGAAGCTCATGCTCTCAAAACCCAGGACAGCAGAGGCTCGAGCCGCGTCTGGCGGGCTGGGCGCCCTGTTTCGGCAGGGCTTCTTCACGTCTTCCGCGAACCCCTACGCAGTGGTCTTCTTCGGGGCCTTGTTTCCGCAGTTCATCGACCCTGCGATGCCCGTTGGGCCGCAGCTCCTGATCTTGGGGGTCACGTACCTGGTGGTAGACGGCTTGATCCTGCTCGCGTGGGCCGCAGCGGCGGTAGCAACTCTCGGCCGGGTGCGAAGCTTGACGGATGTCTGGCTCAACCGGGTCTCCGGCGCCTTGATGATCGGCGCGGCAGGCCTGCTGGCATCAAAAGATCTGTCGGAGGCGCGGTAATGACTGAGATTGTACTCTTGGATGGAGGCATGGGTCAGGAACTGGTCAAACGGTCGAAGAACCCGGCGCATCCGCAGTGGTCAGCGTATGTGATGATGGAGGAGCCGGAGATCGTCCAGGCAGTCCACGAGGATTACCTGCGCGCCGGAGCCCGTGTGCTAACGTTGAACACGTATTCCACCACGCGGGGCCGGTTCACGAAATTCGGCACACTGGAGCACTTGGTGCCGCTGCACCGCAAAGCCGTTGATCTTGCACACGGTGCCCGGGACCGCGCAGGAATCGACGCTACCATCGCAGGCTGCCTGCCGCCGCTGGTGGGCTCCTACCATCCCGAGCTATTACCCCCTGATGAGGACTTGCTGGTCGAGTACCGCGAACTCGCAGAGCTCCAGGCCGCCCATGTCGATGTGTTCCTCTGCGAGACCATGTCGAAAGCTTCCGAGGCCCGGATGGCGGCCATGGCGGCGGCCGAGACCGGGCGCCCGGTCTGGGTCGCGTGGACCCTCAAGGAAGCACTGGCCGACGATGGCAAGCCGCGTCTGCGGTCGGGCGAGACCATCGAGGATGCCCTGGCGGCCCTGGCCGGCGTCCCGGTGGAGGCGGTGCTCTTCAACTGCACGGCGCCCGAGGCGATGTCGGCCGGGATGTCGCAACTGGCAGCGGATGGCAGACCGTTTGGCGGACACGCCAACGGCTTCACGCCGATCCCTGAAGGATTCAAGCTGGGTACGACTGTCGAGATGCTGGGCACCCGGCGGGACCTGGGCCCCGAGAAATACACCGACCACGTTATGGGCTGGATCGAAGAGGGCGCCACCATCGTAGGGGGATGTTGCGAAGTCGGCCCGGCCCATATCGCCGAACTTTCCCGGCGCTTGACCGCCGAGGGTCACACCGTTGTGGGTCGCGTCTGATGGAGTGGCCCCGGACAATGGCTGGCGTGCAATTGGTGCGCCACGGCGGGCCGGAGACCCTTGTTTGGTCCGACGCGATCCCGGTACCCGCCCCGGCACCGGGCGAGGTGCTGCTTCGCGTCCTCGCGGCCGGTGTGAACAACACAGACATCAACACCCGCGTTGGCTGGTACGCCAAAGAGGTAACGGGCGCGACCGATGCGTCGGGAACCGCGTCGGCCGAGGACGGCGGCTTCGCGGGAGCGTTGAATTTCCCGCTGATCCAGGGTGGCGACTTGTGTGGGCGCGTCATCGCACTTGGCGCGGGAGTAGAGACCCCTGCAGTGGGCGCGCGCGTGACCTGCGCGATCAATCAACCGGAACCAACTGAAGACAATCCCGTAGCCTACAGGGTGATCGGCTCGGATTACGACGGGTGTTTCGCCGAGTACGCCTGTGTTCCCGCACGCCATCTCTACGACGTCACCGACGCGCCGCTGTCAGACATTGAAATTGCGGCGATGCCCTGCGCCTTCGGCACAGCTGCGGGTCTGCTCGCGCGAGCGGAAGTCGGACCGGGCGACCGCGTACTGGTTACCGGCGCGTCGGGCGGGGTTGGCATGGCTGCAGTGCAGCTGGCAAAGGTGCTGGGCGCAGAGGTGACCGGGATGGCATCCGCTCCAAAGGCCCAAGCTGTGCGCGACGCGGGTGCGGCGCATGTTCTGGACCGGGATGCAGCCCCCCGCCCGGGCGCGTATGGGGCCGTGATCGACCTGGTTGGTGGCTCCGGTTGGGGGGCTCTCATCGATGCACTCCACCCGGGCGGACGTTACGCTGTCTCCGGCGCTATCGCCGGACCAATCGTCGAGGCGGATCTGCGCACGATCTACCTCAACGACCTGTCCATCCTGGGCTCGACCTATCAGCCGCCCGAGGTGTTTGGGCACTTGGTCGACCTGATGCGTCAGGGAACAGTGCGCCCGCTGATCTCGAGGACCTATCCGCTTGAAGAGATCCATCAGGCGCAGGAAGACTTTGCCGCCAAGAAGCATCCGGGAAAGCTGGTGCTGATCCCACCGGGAGGTTCAGATGCTGAGTGAGACGGTGCAGGAGTTCGTCGACGAATGGCGCCTGGGTCACATCGCAACGACAGGGCCCGAGGGGCCCAACGTCTCGCCCAAGGGCACGTTTCAGGCGCTGGACGCGAGTCGGATCGCGTTCGCGGAGATCCGCTCGCCGAACACGATCGCCAATCTGGCCCACGACGCCCGCGTCGAGGTCAACATGGTCGATGTGTTTTCCCGCAAGGGGGCGCGGTTCCGCGGTGACGCGGTGTTCCACGCGATGGAAACGGCAGAAGCCGACACCCTGGCCCCGCGCTGGACCGAGGTGTTCGGTGCCGAGCTGATGGGCCGGGCGAGCGGCTTCGTTGTGATTGCGATCTCCGAAATCAAGCCGCTGATCACGCCCGCCTATGACGTGGGTGCGACCGAGCAGGCGTTGCGACAGGACTACCTCGCCCGCTTCAGTGCGATGCAGGAAGCGTGGTTTGCAGCCCATGAGTAGGGACAGGGCGGCCATGTCGCGTGCGCGACACCACGGGGCTCTGCCCCTCGCCTGCGCGGACTTCGCCGCGCAGATGGCCGCCACGTCAGCGGCAACCATCGGGAATCCACGGAACACAGTGCGCGCGCAGCAGAGCAATGAATAAGCACATGTTCTCGGACCTCTACACTGGGCGGCTTGGCTCGCCGGAGGCGAGCCCCCGCGCGTTGGTGGCGCGTGCCCTTCAGGCGATGCCGTGCTGGGTTGGTGCCGCGATGTGGCTGAGAAACAGTCTGGTGGCGCCGTTTGGGCTCAAGACTGGGCCCTCAGACCAGGCTGGCAGCCAGTCCGCGGTTAATCTGATGCAGCGCCTGCCTGTCGTACATGAGACCGAGGCCGAACTGGTCACGGGCATGGACGACCGCCACCTGGATTTCACCGTGCGGCTGACGAAGACGTCCAGTGGCGGGTTTGAACTCGCGACCGAGGTGAGACCCCACAACCGGCTTGGCCGCACGTATCTTGCCGTCGTCCTGCCTGCCCACAAGCTGATCATGCGCCGCATCGCCCGCGGCCTTGCCCAACCCGTCGAGGAGACCTGACATGCCGCTCCCCCCGAAAGCCCGCGCCGTGATCATCGGGGGCGGCGTCTCCGGCTGCTCCGTTGCCTATCATTTGGCCAAGCTCGGCTGGAAGGACGTTGTCCTGCTGGAGCGCAAGCAGCTCACCTGCGGCACGACCTGGCATGCAGCCGGGCTGATCGGGCAGCTGCGCCCCAACCAGAACATGACCCGGTTGGCCAAGTACTCGGCCGATCTCTACGTCAAACTGGAAGAGGAGACCGGCGTCGCCACCGGCATGCGCCAAAACGGGTCGATCACCGTCGCCCTGACGGAAGAACGGCGGGAGGAGATCCTGCGCCAGGCCTCACTGGCCCGGGCATTCGGGGTGGATGTGCATGACATCGGTCCCGACGAGGTGAAGGCCATGTATCCCCATCTGACCGTCGACGACGTGATCGCCGCGGTCCACCTGCCGCTGGATGGGCAGGCGGATCCCGCCAACATCGCCCTGGCGCTGGCCAAGGGTGCACGTCAACGTGGTGCGAGGATCCACGAAGGGGTGAAGGTCACGGCGATCCACCAGACCGGGGGCCGGGTGACCGGCGTCTCCTGGGAACAGGGCGGCGACGTCGGCCGCATCGACACGGACGTCGTGATCAACTGCGGCGGCATGTGGGCGCGGGAGATCGGGGCCATGGCCGGATGCGCGGTGCCGCTGCATGCCTGCGAGCACTTCTACATCGTGACCGAGCCGATCGAGGGTCTTGGCCGCCTGCCCGTCCTGCGCGTCCCAGACGAGTGCGCCTATTACAAGGAGGACGCCGGTAAGATGATGCTGGGTGCCTTCGAGCCCAAGGCCAAGCCCTGGGGGATGGACGGCATCCCGGAGAGTTTCGAGTTCGACCAGTTGCCCGAGGACATCGACCATTTCGAGCCGATCCTCGAACAGGGGGTCGCCCGTATGCCCATGCTGGGCGAGGCGGGCATCCACACCTTCTTCAACGGGCCCGAGAGCTTTACCCCCGATGACCGCTACTATCTGGGCGAATGCCCGGAACTGCGGGGGATGTGGGTCGCGGCAGGATACAACTCGATCGGTATCGTGTCCTCGGGCGGCGCCGGGTTCGCGCTGGCGCAGTGGATCAACGACGGCGAGGCTCCGTTCGACCTCTGGGACGTCGATATCCGGCGCGTGCAGCCGTTCCAGAAGAACCGCGCGTATCTCAAGGAGCGCGTGTCGGAGACACTGGGCCTTCTCTATGCAGATCACTTCCCCTACCGCCAGCCGGTGACCTCGCGCGGCGTGCGCCGGTCCCCGTTTCATCATTTCTGGGCCGAGCGCGGAGCGTGCTTTGGCGAAACGGCGGGGTGGGAGCGTCCGAACTGGTTCGCAAAGCCAGGCCAGGCGCCCGAGTACGCCTATACCTGGGGCCGTCAGAACTGGTTTGAGAACGGTGCAGCCGAGCATCGGGCGATCCGCGAGGGAGTGGGCATGTACGACATGTCCTCATTCGGCAAGATCCGGGCGGAGGGGCCGGATGTGACCGTCGCACTCAATCATATCTGCGGCGGTGAGATGGACGTCGCCATCGGCAAGATCGTCTACACGCAGTTCCTCAACCACAAGGGCGGGATCGAAGCGGACGTGACGGTCACGCGCCTGGCCGAGGATGCGTATCTGGTGGTCACGCCCGCTGCCACGCTACGGCGTGATCTCGGCTGGCTGAAACGCCACTCGGGCGACCATCGGGTCGTGTTCACGGACGTCACCTCGGGCGAGGGATGTCTGGCGATCATGGGGCCGAAGGCACGCGAACTGTTGGCCGCGGTCTCTCCGCACGATTGGACGAACACCAACCACCCGTTCGGTTGGGCCCACGAGATCGAGATCGGGATGGGCCTCGCGCGCGCGCACCGGGTCACGTATGTCGGCGAGCTTGGCTGGGAGCTCTATGTCCCCGCGGACCAGGCCGCGCATGTGTTCGAGACAATCGATCAGGCGGGCACGCACCACGGCCTCACCTATGTCGGCATGCACACAATGGATAGTTGCCGGATCGAGAAGGCG
Organism: Pseudomonadota bacterium; assembly: GCA_039033215.1. Classification (GTDB taxonomy): domain Bacteria; phylum Pseudomonadota; class Alphaproteobacteria; order Rhodobacterales; family Rhodobacteraceae; genus Thermohalobaculum. Next base: position 23,922 of record JBCCDA010000002.1, read on the forward strand.
TTCCGCCACTTCGGTCATGACATCACGGACGAGGACCACGTGCTGGAGGCAGGGCTGGGATTTGCCGTCGCCAAGCAGAAGACGGGGTTCATCGGCGAGCGCGCAGTGGCTGAAAAGCGGGAGCAAGGACTGCAGCGGCGCATGGTGCAGTTCCGCCTGACTGACCCGGAGCCGCTGCTCTACCACAATGAACCGGTGCTCCGGGACGGCGAGATCGTGAGCTTCCTGACCTCGGGCAACTATGGCCACCACCTGGGGGCTGCGATCGGAATGGGCTATGTGCCTTGCCCGGGCGAGAAGCCGGACGAGGTGCTGGCTTCAAGCTACGAGATCGAGATCGCCGGGGTGCGCGTCCCCGCCGAGGCCAGCTTGCGCCCGATGTATGATCCGAAATCCGAACGCGTGCGCGTCTGATCACCGATCTCGGCGAGCCCGGTCACAAATGGTGATTTGGCGCCCGGGGTTCGGGGGCGGATGATCCCCCAAAACAACCGGGGAGATCGCGATGACCGACCGCCACGAAACATTCAAGGCGCTGCACGTCAAGGGCGCGGCCTTCGTGATCCCGAATCCCTGGGACATTGGCTCGGCGAGGGTTTTGGCGGCGCTGGGGGCGCAGGCGCTGGCAACGACGTCGTCCGGTCATGCGTTTACGATGGGCCGTCCCGATCAGGGGACAGTGACCCGCGACGAAGCCCTGGCCCATGCCGAGGACATCGTTTCGGCGACACCTCTTCCCGTCAGCGGCGACTTCGAGAACGGGTTCGGCGATGCGCCGGAAGACGTGGCCGAAACGGTGCGGCTGGCCGCAGAGGCCGGGCTCTCGGGGATATCGGTCGAAGACGCGACGCTGCCGGAGGCGGGTGCCTATGGCGTCGAGCTTGCGGTCGAACGTGTGAAGGCAGGGGTTGCGGCGGCGCGTGCCATCGGTCGCCCGTTTGTCTTCTGCGCACGGGCCGACGGGTGGCTGAACCGGGCCTATGATGCCGAGGAGGCCCTGCGCAGGATCGCCGCCTTCGATGCGGCGGGGGCGGACCTGCTCTATGCGCCGGGGTTGAAGGAGCCGGATCTGGAGCGGATGGTGAAGGCGACCGAGACGCCGGTCAACGTGCTGGCTTCAGGACGGGTGGCCGGTGTGCCGCGCGCAAGGTGGGCCGCGATGGGCGTGGCACGCCTGTCCGTCGGCGGTGCGCTGGCGCGACGGTCGCAGAAGGCGCTGATCGACGCGGCGCGGGCTATGCTGGATGATGGGGACTTCTCAGCCATGGCGCCCATCGGCGAAGATGTGGACGCATTGTTGGAGTCAGGCGCCGGATAAGGTGGAGAGTACAGGCGCGCCGGCCGACACCCCGAGCACTACGACCGCTGCATGGGACGAACCAGTGATCCCGATCTAACTTCACCCGGCAAGTGCCGCCTCAACTGCAAGCGGTAATCCATCAGCGGGATAGCTCACCTCGGCGTTTCAGTACGCCATAGGGGCTTGATCGGCGTGACGTGCCGGGCTCTAACAGGACCCAAGATGGAGATGAGAATGACCAAACACGCCGGAGCGCTGTTGGTGGAGTGCTTGCGGTCTCAGGGCACCCGCAGGGTCTTCGCCGTACCGGGCGAGAGTTACCTTGCGGCACTTGATGGCATGCACGACGCTAACGATATCGAGCTGATTCTCACGCGCCACGAGGGTGGCGCGGCCTTCATGGCCGAGGCGCACGGCAAGCTGACCGGCGAGCCCGGGATCGCCATGGTGACCCGGGGACCCGGTGCCACGAACGCCTCGATCGGGGTGCACACGGCGATGCAGAACTCATCGCCCATGATCCTGTTCGTTGGCCAGATCGCCACATGGATGCGCGACCGTGAGGCGTTCCAGGAGGTCGACTACCGCGCCTTCTTCGGGCCGATCGCCAAGTGGGCAGTCGAGGTCGACGACGCGGACAGGTTGCCCGAAATCGTGAGCCGCGCCTATTCGGTGGCCTTGTCTGGGCGCCCTGGTCCAGTGGTCGTCGCCCTGCCGGAGGACATGTTGTCGGGTGCCACCGCCGCATCTGCGGGCGCCGAGGTGGTGGTCTCTCGACCCTGGCCGGATCCCGCCGCAGTCGACGCCGCGATGGCCCGGTTGGCGGAGGCCGAGCGGCCGATGATCCTAGCAGGTGGTGGCGGCTGGACAGACGCGGCCCGCGGGCTGCTGAAGGACTTCGCCGAGCGAAACGGCCTGCCCGTCTCCTGCGTCTTTCGCTTCCAGGACCTGATGGACAACCACTCCCCGTGCTATGTAGGAGACGCGGGCGTCGGTATGTCGCCCTACATGAAGGACATGATCCGCCAGGCGGATGTGATCCTGGCGCTCGGCCCCCGCTTCGGCGAGTCGACCACGGACGGTTACACGCTCTTCGAGGCGCCGGACCCCGTCCAGGCGTTGATCCATGTCCATGCCTCGGATCGCGAGATCGGCAAGCTATACCAGCCGCAGATCCCGATCCATGCCCATCCGGAAGCGTTCCTCGAGGCCGTCTCCGCCACTTGGCTTCCGGCGTCGGATGCACGCGCCACCTGGACCGCCCAGGCCCGCGCCAACTACGAGGCCAGCTTCGACCTGCCCCCGCAGCCCGGCGACGTCGACATGGGTGCCATCATGGCGCACCTGCGAGACGTCCTACCGGAGGACGCGATCCTAACCAACGGGGCGGGCAACTTCGCGATCTGGCCGGCAAAACTCTTCAAGTATGGACCCCATCAGCGCCTTTTGGGCCCTCAATCGGGTGCAATGGGGGCGGGTATCCCCGCTGCCGTTGCCGCTAAAGCCGAACATCGGGACCGCATGGTGGTCTGCTTCGCGGGGGATGGCGATTTCCAGATGACCGGGATGGAGCTTGGCGCAGGTCTGCAGGCCGATTGCCAGCCAATCGTGCTGATCCTCAACAACGGCATGTACGGCACGATCCGCATGCACCAGGAGCGGGATTATCCCCACCGCACCGCCGGGACCGCGATCACCAACCCCGACTTCGTCATGCTGGGCAAGTCCTTCGGGTACCACGCCGAGCGGATTGAGGAGACTGGGCAATTCGCGGATGCTTTTCAGCGTGCGATGGCCTCGACGACCGGCGCAGTGCTAGAGCTGATGATCGATCCCGAAGCGCTCACCCCCAGGGCCACGCTCAGCCAGATCCGGGGCGACTAGCGGCCCGCCAAGGGCAAGCTATGTCCGCCACTGGCTATTTATCCGCATGGTTGCTCTGAGCAGGCGCTTCGTGCGCCAACATGGACGGGTCGTTGCCAGAACTTCGGGAAGTGACGATGATTCCCATGGTGGTGTACGCGGGCCCATGGACCCATCGCCACAGCATCCCAGACTGACGTTTCGATGCCAGAACTAGACAGGCCAAGCGGGTGGCTCGGGGACAGCTTGGCGCATGACGAGAGGCGTTTGTCTGTACTCGGTATCCACGCCAGAAACGTTCCACGAAATCTGAAGTTCTGAACGGTGGTCTTGAGACCCTCGTTTCGCCTTCGAGAACTGCGCCGACTTGCATTGAAGAACCTGCCATCTTGGGTTGATGACTCTGGCATGGGGCTTTTGGACGAAGCGCGTCGTTCCTAGACCGATCAGAACGCAGTCCTAGCGCCTCACAAGTCAAAAGCCCTCGAGAACGATCTTGCCGCGGGCCGTTCCGCTTGCCAGCTTCTGATGGGCCAGACGGAGATTTGCCGCCGAGATTGTGCCGAAGGTCTCGGTCGCAGTTGACCTGATCTTGCCATTCTCGACCAGCCCCGCAACCTCGGTGAGGATACTCCCCTGTCGCGCCATGTCGGCGGTCTGGAACAAGGGCCGGGTGAACATCAGCTCCCAATGGGTCGACACGGCTTTGGTCTTGAAGGGCATCACGTTCAGGCTCTCAGGATCGTCGATCAGGCCGAACCGGCCCTGCGGCGCGATCAGGTCGGCCACCTGATCCAGGTAGAGATGGGTGTGCGTGGTCGAGAACACGAAACCGGGTGCGCCAATCGCGAGAGCTTCGACCTGCGGTGCCAAAGGTTCGTGGTGATTGATGACATGACACGCGCCCATCTCCCGCGCCCAGGCTTCGGTCTCGGGACGCGAGGCGGTGGCAATAACTTCGAGATCCGTCTTCGCCTGCAGAAGCTGAATGGCGATCGACCCGACGCCTCCGGCTCCACCGATGATCAGCACTGCAGGCGCGGCTCCAGGTACCGGATCGGCGACGCACAACCTGTCGAACAGCATTTCATAGGCGGTCAGCGCCGTCAGCGGCAACGCGGCGGCATCGGCATTGGTGACCCCCTCCGGCGCCCTTCCTACGATACGTTCGTCGACAAGGTGGAACTCCGAATTGGTGCCGGACCGGTTGATTACACCCGCGTACCAGACGCGGTCGCCTGGTTTGAAGAGCGTAACTTCCGCCCCGGTTTCGACAACCTCGCCAACAGCGTCATAACCCAACACATTTGGCCAATCGCCTTCGGGTGGGCGGCGGTTGCGGAGCTTGTAGTCGACCGGGTTTACCGCGACCGCGTGCACAGCGACCAGCAGATCATGACCCTCGGCGCGGGGACGCTGCATCTCAAAGTCGACCAGGCTATCTTCCCGGTCGATCTCGCCCAGCTTCGTGTAGCCGACAGCTTTCATCTCGTTCTCTCCCACAGGCCGATTCAGGCGATCTTCGACATCTCGTTCAGGACGAAGCTGGCGACTGCACCCTCGGTGGAAGTCATGTACGCAGCAAGGTGCGGTGCATTCATATGGCTCTGCCAAAGTACGCGACTTTCCCAATTCTCGTAGAAGACGAAGAGCCCTGGCTTCTCGTTGTCCAAATGCAGATCGTACTGCAGGCATCCGGCCTCGGCTCGGGTGATGGGAACCAGCTTTTCCAGTTCCGCCCGGACAAGAGCTTCCTTGCCGGGCACCGCGGTGATCTGTGCCAGGATCGTCAAGGCCATGCTGGGATCTCCTTTTGACATTTAGGCTGGATGGGAGGTATCTGGCGGCAAAGGAGAAGTTCTACAAGTACGCACAATTCAGGCTGATAGGCACATGATGGATACTGTAAAACAGACGAGCATGGGAGCCGGAGCCCGTTTCGAGAACTACGACTGCAACGAGGGATGCCCGGTCGAGGCAGCACTGGAGCAGATCGCCGGCAAGTGGAAGGGCTTGATCATCTATCACCTGATGGAGGAAACACTGCGGTTCAACGAGTTGATGCGCCGCGTCGCGACTGTCACGCAGCGCAGCCTGACCAAACAGCTTCGGGAACTTGAGGCCGATGGCATCGTGAACCGAAAGGTCTTTGCAGTCGTCCCGCCCAGGGTCGAATACTCCCTGACTGAAAAGGGTGAAAGCCTGCGCGCCGTGATTGTTGCGCTGCGCGCCTGGGGCTCGGAGAACCCGCGCAAGGAGCGCTCCAACGTTGGGTAGCTGAACTCGCTTGCAGCAGGCATCAGCCGCTCTTGAGGCAAGACAACGTCATCGGAGTTACGTCTTTGGCGCGACCATCGTCGGTAGTGGTCCCGGAGAACCGGCCAGGCACAAACCGAAGACCACGGACCGACACTCCTGATGTTATGACCTGCTCCCAGACGTTCGTCTGCTTTGAGACCCAACCATCGCTCTTCCGCCCGGCAGCACGGCTCGGCTGTATGTCCCTAAGTCGAAAAAACGGCAGTTCGATCTGAACCATTCTCGCCTGCGTCGTCACCTATCGACAGATGAAGCCAGTCATTGGCGGCAGCGTATGACGGAGCAGCGGATGAGAACGCCAAACCTGGACACAATTCGCGGAAACCGAACGCTGTTGCAGATGTTCCTGAAGTTTCTCCAACGGCGAAACCTCGTGCGTCTCTACCAGTTCTACTACGAGCATGAAAACGAGGTAACGGCGTATCGGCTCTCCTACGACAAGGTCACGGCGCCCGAGAAAGCCTTCCTTGGAAAGGTCTACACGGCTGTCATCTGGGCTTACACGAACGAGCTGGTGAAAGCGACAAACGCGTTGGAGAACGACAACTATCGTGGGGGCTCTGCCACTGCCGCCAAACAAGAAGTCCACCGCCGAGCCTTTGCCAGTACAGGTTGGAAGGCAACCTTCGAGAAGTCGATGGATCATATCGGCAAGCTGCTGGAGAAACTCGCAACTGACGAGTTTTTGAAGTCCAAGCCGTATCAGACGTATGTCCGCGCCACGATCAAGAAGAAAGGCAAGAGCATGCGCAAGAACTTCAAACTCGATGTCGAGATTGATGATTTCCTTGGCTTGGCATTTGCAGTCCAAACCGGCGACGGTCCAACAGTGCGACGCCTTTCCCAGGAAATTGCGGAAGCAGAAACAGTAAAGACGAAGAAAAAGACAAAGGCGACTGATATCGTCTCCGACTCCCCGCAACGTGCTGAAGGGTACGTTCCAAGGGGGCTGAGGTGTGAGCTTCAACGAGGAGGCGGTATCGAAGCTGCGCACGCGCCACCCGGTAACGCGGGAGCTTTCGGGGTGCTCCAACCTGGTTCCTCGACAGACTACGCAGTTGAAACGTTTCTCAAGTCCGTTGGGAGTGATCTGAAATGGGTGTCTTTGGCCCACGATGTTCAGCACACACAGTTTACCTGAGATCAGGCGACCCCCGAGCACAAGTCAGGGCGATTAGATGAACGTCCTGCCAAGCCTCTTCGTTGCGCTCGGCATTGCGGCGGCCCCGGCGGTCTGGCACCTGATGGCGGAGACTTATCGGACCGAGTCCCACCAGAGTCCGGCAGTTGCATCAGACATCGAGGACCTTCGGGAACAGCTCGCGCGGTTGCAAGCGCGCTTGGACGGGCTCGACGCCCTCACTGGCGCAAGACTTCCTCGCCAATCGCCCATACCTTTGCCCGCTGCGCCCCCCCCCGAGACAGACACTTTGCGGGATTCCTTCGCCCAAGTCGTGCTGATTGCCGATCGACGTTCCGTCAACGACGGGCTCACGCACGCCTCCCCGTCTTTTCTGCAGGAACTGTTGGGCCTGCCCCGGCCAGACCTGACCGACGATTGTTTGCCTGCAACCAACCCCCAACTCACTGGCCTACTGGCGACAGAGAACGTCGGGCCGGTCCGGGCAACGCTTCTGAAACCAGCTTTGGCGTCGCTAAGGCAGGTTTTCAAGAACGTACAGGTCTTCGAGCCAGAGCTCTATGACCGCATCAAAGGCGTGCAGTCGCTCTGCATCCGCCTGATCCGTGGGTCGACAAGCTCGGCGTCAGCGCACGCGTACGGCTTGGCCGTCGACATCAATATAGACGGCGTTCTCGACAGCCTTGCCGACGGCAAGACGCAGTTGGGTCTGATCCTGATGGCAGATTACTTCAAGAAGGAAGGCTGGATCTGGGGTGCAGGGTTCAGCCGCGAGGACTCCATGCACTTCGAGGTCAGCCGGGAAAAGTTGCAGCAATGGCGGCGGCAGGGACGGCTCTAGGCTACCCTCATGAACAGGGGCACATGCTACACTGATCGAACGCCGGCATGTCGGTCACCACTTGAAGCGATGCGCTGAGCGCCACCATCACGTTTAAGAATTGCGCGATCTGGAGTTTTGGCGGCGAGAACGACATCCCAAGGCTCGCGTTGCTGTGCCCTGCGATCTGCTCGGCAAGGCGGAGATCTTCCATTGTCGGGAGCAGATCCAACTTTTGCGACAGCGCAAGAGCGGGGATCGGCAACGGCAGCGGGAACGTGCTCCAGAGCCGCATCATCGAGTCGATCATCTGCCAGGTGGCAGGGGAGAACGCATCGCCAAAGGCTTGTTCGATGGTGGCCAGCGATTCCAGTACAATAGCAAGCTTTGTCAGCATCGGTAGCGGGATCACCAACGACGGGGGTACGAGGCTCGCCAGCGGCATCAGCGCATTGTTCATGCCAGGGACAGCGCCAGCGTCGCCAAGCGGCGGCACGTTCAAAGCCTCGGTCATCTTCATCAGCGGGGGAAGGCCCATCACCAATTGGATCTTCGCGAGTTGAGGCATCGTCAGCGCGAACCGCGTGCTCGGCACCATCGGGGCGGCGGGTGACATCGTCATGTTCATTGGATCAAGACCCATGGCCTGAAGGTCGATGACAAGACGAGCGATCAGCGCGAAGTTCAGAAGAGGCTGCAGCTTCAGCTGCGTCAGCCACCCAAGCCGTGGCCACACGTTCCGTGCGACACTTGCGGCGGCCATCTCCATCTGAAACTCGAGTTTTGGGATATCGTCGAAACTGAACGTACCCATGCTCATCGAGATCGTCAGCGCCAACTGCGCCAATGGCCCACCGCCAAGCACAATGTTTGGCAGCTGGGTGAAGTTGAAGCCAGTTGCGATCTGCAGGTCGAGTCGCCCCTCGGGCAACAGTGCGGGGATTGCCGCTGTCAGGCGCAGCGCAAGAGGCGGCGGGGGCAGGATCGGAATGCTTGCGTGCAAGCGGGAGCGCGCGACGTCAGCCGGAACTTCGCAAAAACAAGCCATCGCACTACACCTCCACCACAATCACGGACACGTTGTCGGCACCGCCGTGATCGAGAGCGCGTTGAATCAGCACTTCCGCGGAGCGTTTCGTGTCAGTTTGATCAAGCAGATCAACCAGTTCGGCGTCTCCGACGTGCTTGGTCAAACCATCCGAACAGAGGAGAAAGCGATCCCCGTGCGCTAGCTCGCCCCGCCGTTTGTCGATCTCGAGCATGTCGCCGATGCCCACAGCCCGCGTGATCTGGTTGGCAAGCGGATGATGCTCGGCCTCATCCTCGCTCAGATGGCCAGCTTTGATCAGTTCGCCAACGATCGAGTGGTCTGCGCTGAGCTGGTTCAGGACGCCGTCGCGCACACGGTAGAGGCGACTGTCCCCTGCCCAAAGGCATACGAAGTGCTGTTCAGAGACGATCAGCACCACGACAGTGGCGCCAATGGTCACGCCGCCTAGTCGCAAGGCTTCGCACTGTATGTCGTCATGCGCTTTGTGCAGGGCCGCACGCGCCTGCTGCATCCGCTCGCCGGGTGCAACACTGGTCGGGATGTCCGCAAGAGCTTCGGTCACTATCTGGCTGGCCAGGTGACCCGCCGTATGACCGCCCATGCCGTCAGACACGGCCCAGATACCGCCCTCTGGAACCGAGAGGATAGCGTCTTCATTGATCTGCCGTCGATGCCCGACATGAGTGCCGGAGCTGCAGCGCCAACTGGTTCGGGAAACTGGGTCCGTCATGCGAAACCTGCGTTCTGCACTTCGGGTTCCACCCAACAGATCGAGTCAGGGTCGAAGAGAGCCTGCATCTCCGCCGGTTTGGACGGCATTCGGGACGAGATCAGTCGGCGTTTGCAACCTTCGGTAAGGGCCGCCCACATGGATCCAACCTCGACCTGCTTCGGCCCAGTTGGAACGGAGATCCCATGAGGGATCGACGCGAGCTCATTGCGAAGATCCGAGAGGCCAGCGCCCTCTCGGAGCATCAATCGCGCGGCCGTTTCCAGTCCGGGGAAGATGTCTTCCATCGCTGTGTGAAGCGCCCCACATCCTGAAACCGAACTCGCCGGCAGTTCCATGGCTATGCACAGCGGAAACCTCCGACCTACTCGGTCGACGCTCGTCATGATCACACCCGCGGCGGCGTTTGGTCCGCAGATGCCGGGCGATGTGGCGAAGCGCCAGATCGGCGCGGACCTATAGCAAGCTTGCCATCGATCCCTCAGCACGCCGTCCCCTGTCACCAGCACCTGCTGAAGCCAGGAATCCCAGGCACACACGAACTCTCCAGAGAGACCAGAGCGCACAAAGTCACCCAGATGCGGAACCTTGCCGTACCATCCGAAGGAGCCCCTAGCGATCATCACAGAGACCTCGGGCAGCGAAACCCGTTGAGCACCGCACGGTTAAATGGGTTCAGTGCAGATCCTGCGCGCAGTTGGAAGACCGCTATCCGGCCGCCAACGTTGAACACCACTCGATTTCGGTCGGCGATGCTCGTGCGCCGGACCTCAGCCGTGTCGAGCAGCCGAAACCAGGCCCACGGTCCATCATGCGCAACGCCGTTCTCACGATCCGCAACCTCCGGTGTGAAGCTCACGCGGGTGCGCCCGCCGGCCTGACCAGGCCATGTCAGCGGGGTAACCGCCGGGGGACCATGCGCATAGCTGACCGACTGTCCCTCGACCTCGACGATGACCTGATCGATGTTTGGATCAAGCGCAACCGGGGTGAGGTCAAAGGCTACCGAGGGCAAACCACCACTAAGGAAAAAGCTGTCGCGGATTATGGCTGCCGTCTGGAACTGAGCCAGAACAGCATCCGACACCCCGAGGTCTTTGCCGTTCAGCCGCTTCCAACGCCAAGGAACCGATGTGGTGTCGACAAAGGGGAGCAAGTTTTCGTTGAAGAAGCCGTCGATTAGCCCGCTTGGTCCGAACAGCTTGCCGAAGTCCTGCAAGGTGACATCGGCCTGTGCGGCCTGAACGAACGGGTAACGGCCGTCCAAGGCAGCCCGACAGAACGGCGCGACCTGCGACTGCCATTTGGCGTTCAACTCGGCCCGCGCGCCGCCTACTGCGATACCTGACGAAGCAGCAGCGACCTGGTTCGCCCAGCGTTGCATTGGGCCGGACAGACGGCCGATTGTCGCCTGCAGGCGGGCTGATGCGCTCCCTTGCTGGCTCGCAATCGAGATGCCGGAATTCTGACCCAACGACACTCGGTTCAGTTCGTTGTAGACCTCCGTCATCGTACCGATAACCTGTGCAAGCTCCGGATCTGCCCCGCCTCCCCCATCAACGAAGGCATGAAGATTGGCAAAACGCTGCTCGACAAACGTGCCCGGAGGCTCGGGAATGGCGTCTCCTTCCCCAACCGCCACACCGGCCTCGGCCGCCGACGTGAGGACGTCGAGAATAGCTTGATTGTCAGAGTCTAATGAAGAGGTTAGGGCATCCCGGGCAAAGTCGGCCAGCCCCTCGCCACCGGCCTCGATCACGGCGCCCGCAGCGCCATTGGTAACGGGCTGGGTCAGTTTCGTTTCTGCTGACACGGCCTGCAGAACGGCAACGATGGGAGAGCTTGGTCCCGACAGGACATTCAGCACCTCGGTCGCGTGTCCAATGCTTTCCATCGGCACGATGTCCACGTCCGCGAGGAGTTGATCGTACCGGGCCACGTAATCTGTATAGTAGAGGTTGAGCACATCCCGCGCCAGCACTGCCAGCGCCCTAGGGCTAGTCTCGGCCTCACCCTGCGGCCCTAGCACCCAGCTTTCATCCTGCACCCGCTCGGCAACAGAGAGAACCTCGGGCAGGAATACCTGGTGAAAGCCCTCCCGGGTGTAGATACCCTCGACGCCCTGGCTGAGCGGCAAGCCCGAAGGACGCAGCACAACGCGTGAGACCGCGGGCCCACCGATCTCCGACAATCGAAACTGCGGGAGGTCCCTCACGGCCGGGCCGGTCACGATGCTCTGGTAAACACGCTCCGCCAGGGGTGTTTCGGACAGAAGCCCTTGGACTTGGTTCACCAACGGACCGTTCAAAGCGATCTCGCGCATGGGTTGGCTGATCAGAGCAGTCAGATGGCCCTGGAGGTCCCTGATCATCGGGTCTTGACCCGGGTAAGTCAGGCGCCAGTCTATCCCCATCCATTGCGTCACCAATGGCGCGTCCATCGGTCCCTGCAAGCCAAGCATCAAGTAGATCTTCAGTGCCTCGAACAACAGATCCGGATTGTTGATGTTCGCTTGCATCTGCTGCTCCAACCGCAGCAACAGCCTGGGGAGCAGAATCGTGTTCAGTGCCCCACGATAGGATTGAGCGCTTTCGGTGCCAACGGCATCACCCTGATAGAGGCCAAAGGTCAGCCTCATCGGCGGATCACTGCTCTCAACACTCGGGTTCCCGGGAAGATCGCGGAGCGTGTTCAGCGCGGCGACGATGGGGGCGAGATCTGGATCCGAGATCGCGTTCCGGGAAATGTCGGCGCTTAGGCTCTGAAACTCTGTCACCGCGGCCTGCGCCTCGCTGATCAAACCGACATTCCCACGATAGCTGTAGGACCAGAGACTGACAGCTGTGATCACTGCCAGGGACGCCGCTATGGCGGCACCGCGCGCAGTCCAACGATACCGGCGCTCGACAGCATCATCAGCAGAGACGAGGCCAGCCTCTCCGACGATCACACCCTTGAGCAGGCGTTTCAGAAAGTAGGCGCGGCCCTTCCCTCGTCCGGATCCTATGGCCTGGCGCCCGATCCCGAACGTCTGGGCCATGCTGGACATCAGCCGATCGACCGGCGTCCCCTCCTGCGTGCCCGATGTGAAGTATACACCTCGCAGCAGATGGCTCTTCTCGTAGCGGTTCTCCTCGAAGACATCCGTCAAGAAGGTTTCGGCTGTCTCACGCAGCGAGGCGACCTGCGCCGGGAAATCTTGGATCAAGCTGCGGCGTTGATGGTCGATCTCCGTCTGCATCCGCTCCAGGCTGCGGCTACTCAGGCGTTCGACGAGCGCGTTGAATTCCCCCGTGAATCCAGAGAGCGGCGCGGCGCTGTTGCCACGATCAGGCAACGGGAGTGTGAGGCCCCAAACCTGCTCGCGCTCAGTGCTGCCGAGATCATCGAAGAACTCGCGAAACCCCGCAATGAGGTCCGCTTTTGTGAAGATCACGTAGATCGGGAAAGAGAAGCCCAGTCGCTCACGCACCTCCTGAAGCCGAGTTCGGATTGCTACTGCATGGGCACGACGCTCCAGATCGTCCAGGATCGATAAATCGGACAGACTGATCGCAACAATGGCGCCGTTGATTGGCTGGCGTCTGCGGTGCGTCTTCAGCAGATCCAGAAAGCCGCCCCAAGCACGAGCGTCAGCATCCGCACAGCTGTCCTGGGTTGTGTATCTTCCAGCAGTGTCGATCAGTACGGCCTCGTCGGTGAACCACCAATCGCAATTGCGAGTTCCGCCAACTCCTCCAATTGTCATCTTGCCCATCTGGTCGACCAGCGGAAAGTTGAGACCGGAGTTGGCGATTGCGGTTGTCTTCCCGGCGCCGGGAGGACCGATCACGACATACCAGGGCAGCTGGTAGAGATGCCGAGAGCCGAAGCGGCCGCCCAGGCCGGACTTCCGCAGAAAGCGGAGCGCGTCCCCCATTTGGTTCCGGATCTCGCTCAGTTCTGTATCTACGGCTTCTTCGTCGGGCCCCTGTGCAGTGTCTGTCGCCAGGGCCTCAGTCATCTGCGTTGCGCGGCGCGCGCGGCGCAGCAAGATCGTCAGAACAGCGATCACGGTCATGCCTGAAAGCGCGCATATTGCGATGAGACGAGTGGCGATGTCATCCAACGGACGCAAGCCGCCAATGACCATCAGCGGGCCCAAGTACCAGATTGCCAATGCAAGAGCAGCCGAGAAGCCAATGAGCAGGCATATTGGCGACAAGAGATGGATCAGGGTTCGCTTGATCATGGGTCAGCCTACCTTCACAAGAATGATGTCGATGCGCCGATTGCGTGCCCGACCCTCGGCTGTCTGGTTCGATGCGATGGGTTCCTTGTCAGCACGGCCCTCCGCCGAGATCCGAACAGGATCGCTCAGGGCGGGGGCGACCCGCTCCATGACGGACTTTGCCCGCGCCAGCGAGAGGTGCAGGTTCGAGGGGAAGCGCGCTGATCGGATCGGTAGGTTGTCCGAGTGACCAGCCACGATGATACGACCCTCTTCTTGGTTCACTGCCTGGGCGATCCGCTCCACCAATGCGTCATATGCGGGCTCCAGCACGTCGGAAGCAGGACGGAACATGCCCTCGCCCAGGATGCGCACGGTGACGGTGTTTGCGTCGGTAAAGACTTCAACTAGGCCTTGCTCGATCTCGGGAGCAAGAAAGGTCTGCAGCGTTTCCGTCTGAGGCAGAGGCGGCGGGGCAGGTGGTGGGGGAGCGGTCCGAGCAAGTGTCACAGGGCCATCAAAGTTGAGAGCGGACAACTGCCCGCGCAGCCGCTCGGTATCTCCGCTCAATGCGTAGGAGAAGCCAAAGAACGCCAAGCAGATCGCCCCGATTGCGATGGCGCTGGAGAAACAGACAGCCGACCATGGAGATAGAGGGCGATGACCAACATCGACACCTCGCCAATTTGGGGAAAGATCAGGTGTTGCCGGACCGCGGTGGGTCCTGATCAGGCGGGCAAGGCCACCTCGGACCGCCACATGGCGTTCCGTCCCTCGACCCTCCACACGCAAGCGACCCTCAAAACCTAGGCTCAGGCAGACATAGATGAGTTCCAGCAGGCTCCGATTTTGTGCGGGTGCCTGCTCCAACCGCTTCAACAGCTCGTAGAAACGATCACCGCCGTGTGTCTCCTTGTGGAAGGTCCCAACCATGCTTTGCTGGGTCCAGATACTCTGCCCTCCCCAAGGTGTGTTCAGCACGACATCGTCAATCGTTGCGCAGAGCGCGTAGCGCGCCACCTTCACAGTGTTTGCTGCGACCCCGGACTGGAGCGCAGTGCTCTCGAATACGTTGATCTCGGTGATGACCCGTTCGCGCAGCTTTGATGGATCTGTGTGTTGCGCGCGGTTGCGGATGCGGCCGATCAGCGAGAACAGTGGTGACGCAGCAGCGTTGAGCGCATCGATCCCAACAGCAGGAACGGGTTTCGGGCACATCTCCTTCGGCAGAACGTCGGAGACTTCCGGGGGAACCTGCAATGGCGACCTTATCGCCGGCGCGTCTCCGTGCTGCCGGCCATGTTGAGCAGTCTGAGCAAGACCACGCTCCCTACCCACGTGCATCGGAGGCGGCATGTATGGCGGGATACCGGAGGGCCGATTCACCGGGTTTGGCCGGATCACAGTGCGATCCGTGTCCGTCGCTTCTGCAAATGGATTGTCGCTTGTCATCGTTCACGCCCCCTCGGATCTCAGCTCTTGCGGATTGCCCAAAGGTCCATTGTCAGACCGGGGAAATCGCCAGAGATATGGACCGCCATACCGCCGGAGGTGGTCATCTGCCTCCAGTACGCGCTGTCGGGATCGACATCGAAGTAGACTGACTCTGCATGGTAGGGGATCTGTCGCGGCGCGACGGGAAGGGGCCGGAGCCCGATTCCCGGCAAGGCTGAGTTGACGAGCTGACGGATCTCTTCGACGGGGCCCAACTTCGCCTGCGATGGAAAGTGGCGTCGAATGCTCTCGATCGCGACATCAGCCTTGACCGCAAGGACAAACCTGGCCGAGGTCAGCAGGCGCTTGTCCGCGATCATGGCAACAGAGACCCCGTACTTGCGTGCCTCGATCGGGATCGCGATCGCGTTTTGCTCGATCACGGTGCTTAGGTACTCACGCAGGATCCGGAAGACCGGTTGGAACGTATTCGAGAGGTCGTCGTGGCGATACAACGGGAACTCGCCGGCACGCTTGTTAGCAGCCATGAACGTGGCAAGCTCGCCTGCGAGAGCCGTCAACAGCTGGTAGATGACAGCCGGGTGCGCATTGCTGATAGCCTGCAGATGGCGGATCTGCGGCAAGGCACGGTTGATCGCGATCAGCAGCAAGAAATCGGATATGTCGGCCACGCCCTTGGCCGCGCCTTCCTGGCCGAGCCTCGCAGCGAGCGCGTCGGCACGATGGCTGAGCAGCCCCTCAAGCTCACGCAGAAATTCGGAGATTGGCGTCGCGGCTCGCGAATCTGTGCACGACGGGATGAACGCGGCGTCTAGGACGACTTGCTTGTCCGCTCGCACCTCGATGATCCTGGCGATGGGAATAACCAACTGATCCGAGAGATCGTCAAGATCGAGGGCGAGACGAAGGTGCATCTTCGCAACGGCCAGCCGCTCAGTCCTTGGGTCTTGACCCTGACAATCGGTAACGCCGATCTCATGCGGGACAAATCGAGCCACGGTCTGAGGGTCACCGGTCAGATCGACTTCCATCGCACCCGGGCGTCGAGCCGGTATCGCCAGGTAGACGACACGGTCGCGCACGTTCTCAGGCACTTCCAACGCTGGCGGGTGTGCGTCAGCTTCTGGTGCTCGAAACAGCGCGCCGTCGGGCGTTAACCCGACACAGCGTGTGACCGCAAACTTCCCGAGCTTCAGCAGCGACTGATCAATGGCCAACTCACGCACGCCCCAGGGCGCCGGTGCGATGCCGGTTGCAACGCCGCCGACCAGCGCCTCGATGTAGCGATCATGCTGCTGGAGATGATGGGGCTGCAGAAACAACCCTTCGTTCCAGATCACCTTGTTTTCAAAGGACACGAGATAACCCCCGAATTATGTCCACGTCAGTTTGCGAGTACGTTGCCGAGACCGCTCAACGGTGCTCCGGCTGTGGGCGGCAGGGACACCGGTTGGTCCCCCAAGTTGCTCGGCTCCGGTGAGGGAAGCGGGCTGTCACGTACCGTGGCTACTTGTCCTGCCGCACTGACCGTGTCGCCGGCCAGCGATACGGTGATCGTGTTCGCCGCATGCCTCACGACCGGTGCGATGGCTCGCCACCCCGGACCATCAATGTTCTGGAACGCCGCCACGACACCGATCGCCGCTAGCGGAACATCGAACTGTTTGGACGCAGTCAGGATACGGCCTGGTGCAATTGTGAACTCTTCAACGCCCAGCAGATCGGCGCCCAAGGCTACTTCCGGTTGCTCGAAGACCTCGAAGAAGTCCGCCGACCCGAAGGTTGCAGCAGCCAAAAGGTAGTAGACTTTCACCTTCGCGGGGCGGGCCCCGTTCATGTCCGCACCACCGGTCAGCGTAAGCGCGACATTGGTCTCTGGCGGCGGAGGGGCAGCACAGGCCGCCCCTACCGCAGCCAGTGCCAGCGCGACAGCTGTACGCCTGGTCACGTTGATGCCGGGTTTGAAACTCATTGAGACTTCAACCTTTCCAACTGAGCTTGGTAGGAGCGTGTGAAAGCCTGCCCAAAGTCGGACTCGAAGTTGCTCTCGGTCTCTTTGGTGATCCGCGCATGGGCTCGCTCGAACTGGTCCCAGCGCCGGGCCTTGGATCCCTTCTCAAGGCCGCCAATGCTCGAGCCACTGTCGGCACACTCTGAGATCCGCGCCGGATCGAGCCGCGCCAACACGTCCTTCAGCGCGGCCTCCAGACCCACCATCATCGCAACTTCGTGCGCCTTGATGTCGTTCAGCGCCTCAGACATCGCCGTTTCAGCATCTTGGTATCCTGGCACTGTCGGCCGGATCATCGCTTCGACCGCCTGTTCGGGGTTGATCGAGAACTTGAGCGGGTTGTTGCCACCAACGCTGACCATCGTCCGCTCGACGCGCAACTCGCTCTTGAATGATGCGCGCGCCAGCAGGATCTCGCGGATACCAGCGGTCATTGACGCAAAAACCCGCCCCAACCGCGCCATGGTCTCGGTCTGCTCGACCTCTGGGACGATCAAATGACCAACCCCGGCGGCGTTCAGAAATGCGGCTAACGCATCGCGCAGAGCAGGCGTCGGAACAGTGGAAGGTGGCGACGGCTCTGTCCCCTGCGTCGTGTGCGAAGGATCGGCTTGATTGCATTTTCCATCGAGGTCGTCCCAGTCTTCAGGGATCAGTGGACGGGTTTGCGCGTGACCAGCGAAGTGGTCATGTGCAGCAGGGCTGTGATCAGGAAGACTGGGCCCAGGAGCGGGTGTGGTCACGATAGCAGAGACGAGATCTCCGCTCCCCCCACTTCCGAGAACGCTAGCGACGGAAACATCTCGACCCGGTGATCCACCAAGAAGGGCGTCCAGAAAGTCATCGCCATCATCGCAGAGATCATCGAGCGCGGTCGCCGATTGAACTGCGGCCGGTGCGTGCGCAGCCGCCGGTGCAATTTCATCCAACGGGGGCAGCAACGACGCTTCGATACATGGTTGTGCGATCTCGACGACGAGTTCGTAGTCACCGAGTTGGATCACGTCGCCATCGCTTAGTGGGGTCGGGGCTTCGCCCACCCGCTCGTTGCAGTAGTTCAGATACGTTCCGTTTGTGCTGACATCGACCAAAAACAGCGCGTCGTCGCGTGCCTCCAAAACACAATGGCGCTTCGACAGCATCCTGTCCGGATCCGGCAGTGAAAGATCGTTGTCCAAGCCGCGGCCAATGGTCAGGACACCCACAGACATCTTGATCGGCTGTTGTGCGGCTGGGTGCACGCCAGAATTCTGAAACCTGAGTGAAACTGACATGGTCTTGGTTCATCCACCGACAAGAACCAGTGGACACCCACCGACGATCATGCCGCCATGGGCGCAGACGTCCGTCATGCGGGCTTGAGGTTTTTTGCCAGTCAGCACCGTCATCGATCCCTTAACGATCGTATCGGGCGGACCGACGCACACCGCCATGGCAGTTGCCGTCGCTGCCGGTAGCTTACCAATCAGAACGGTGGGACACGGTACAACGATCGGACCCCCGACATGGGGTACGATACCGGTGACCATCGGGCAGACATGCAAGTCTGTCACACGGGCGGCGGGCAGCGACATGGATCAACCTCCTTTGCTGCCCAGTAAGTGCCTGCTACTCGCGCTTTGGTTCAGTCCTGTGCCAACTTTCTATCTGCCCGTTGCCGCCGCGGGCGATGTCCAGAGCCCGTTCAACCAGGATCTGCCCGTGCGCATCGACTGCGTCCGCATCTTGGTAGAGGGCCATCAATGCCATGCTGTAGGCAGCGATACCGACAGTGCCGGCAGGCGCGTTATAGTCCTCGAACTCGCCCGGCCCCAAAGTACCGTCAGCGCAGCAGGCTGCCATAGCGCAGAGTTCCGTAGCATCGTCCGGAGCGGCACTGTCCAATGCGTCTCGGGCACGTTGGCGCGTGTCTGCGCCCGGCCGCAGCACCCACTCCTCAGCTGCTTTCAGGGTTGGAGAGGCGGCGGGCGCAAGATCCCTGCCACTCAGGCATGCCCACCATGTCGCCTCACGCGCCGGTAAGCAGTGCGCGAGCACCAGCAGCATGTCGGTTACCGCGTACTTCGAGGAAAGCTCGGACAGAACCTCGGCCGCGAGGGCGCTGGCCGGGGTATCAAGGGGCGTCTGAATCTTCGCGTTTGCCTGCGCCAGCACCTTCGCAACCGGCTCGGTTGGCAGCTTCCTCAACCCATCGAACTGGCTTGGTTCACTCATGATCGCACCTTAGTTGATCATTGTGAGGGCGCCTTTGGCCATCAACAGGCCTGAGGACTTCAGTTCGGTCATGCCACCCCCTTCGAGCTTCAGCATTCCAGACCCTTTCAGCGACGCCATTCCCTTGCCTTCCAATTGGAGCTGGCCGTTCGCGGTCACCTTGGCCGTGGCCGCCGCGCTCACTTCAACTTGAGGCGCCGAAATCGTGATCTTGGAGGGCGACATCTCGATTTTGGAACCACCACACGTCAGTGTGATCTTCGACTTGGCCGACATCTCCAAGGCAGCGCCAACGTCGATCTGGTAGCTCTTTGAGATACTCTGGGTCTTCGCATCCTTGACGGTAAGCTTGTCGGCGCCACCAATCTCGACCGTCCGCGCCTTGGCAATATCGATCGTCTCTGTGCCCTTGGCGACGGTGAATCTGTGGTTTCCCTCACGGATCACCTCCGTCTTGTCGCCGTGAACCGTTTGCGTCAGGCTCCCCGGCTTCTTGTGGCCTATGCCAATCTCGATGTCGGCGTCGTTCTTTATGATCTGCTTGAAGTCCCTCTCGGACTGCAGTCGGACGAACTCAGCATCCTTTTTGTCCTCGAAGATTAACTCGCTGAAACCGCCGCCGCCGTTCGAGCTGTTGGTTTTGATACCCATCTGGGTCTGATGCGCCGGCAGTGGGCTAGGTGGCGGCGTATCACCGTTGTAGACCATGCCCGTGATCATGGGCCGGTCCGGGTCACCGTCTTCGAACTGAACGACAACCTCCTGCCCAATCCTGGGTACGCTGACCATGCCCCAGTTCTTGCCACTCCAGGGCACAGCAGTGCGCACCCAACAGGACGACCTTTCATCCTTGTGCCCATTGCGGTCCCAGTGAAACTGCACTTTCACGCGGCCGTGCTTGTCGGTCCAGATTTCCTCACCTTTCTTACCCACGACGATCGCGGTCTGAACGCCTGGGATGTCGGGGCGGGGCGTGATCTGAGGCGGCCGAAAGACAGCCTTCGTTGGCTGCACTTCGAAGACGCATCGGTACGTGTCCGGATTGTTACCACGATCAAAGTCGAGAAGCGGGCCTAGGATCGCTTCTACCATTTCGCGGTCCTCCTGATCGGCATCGATCTGCATCTGGTGCCGTGCCGAGATAACGAGGTACTCGTCGTTCTCCCACTTGCGTGGGTGTTTGGAGAGCTTGAACTTTGCACCTGCTCCGAGCTGCCGAACGTTGCCCACCCCGCGCGCGCGTGACCGGGCAGCGCCAAAGCCCTCGATCTTCACTCGTGCAAAGTGCTCGCCGCTCTGAGGATCCTGATGGCGGCCCGGAAAATCGTAGACTTCGTACGAACTATGTGCGTGGCGCGGCCCTGCAAGGACTTTTGCGGCGCGCAGATCGGACTTGGGCTTTTCAAAGTCGTAATCCTGAAGTGTGACCTTGCCGCTTTGGACACTTTCCCCGCCGCGCCACTCGAAGATGTGGTCGTCCTTGCGGCGGTAGGTTGCTTCGCGAAAGTAGAAATCGATCTCGCGGTAATCCTCGACGGGCAGATGGGCACTCATGTCGTCCGCGAGGGTCAGTGTTTCCTTGTCCTTCGCATGCTCGAAGAAGAAGTAGATGCCTTCTTCTTCCATTAGGCGTACGGCAAAATCATAGTCACTCTCGCGGTACTGCACGCAGTAATCCCGCTTCTTATAGGAATGCTTTGTCTTGTCCTTGAAATCCGAAAAGCCAAGATCGTTGAAGACTTCCTTCAGGATGTCGATCACGGACTTGTCTTGAAAGATTCGGCAATTAGAAGTCTTGGTCAGAAACCAGATCCAGGGGCGCACCGTCGCCCGAAAATAGCCGCGCCCAAGGTGTGAGCCGAGGTATTCGGCAGTCACACAATGACCCTGAAAGTACCTGACCGTGTCCCTAGGCGCATCGATCTCCAGCAGAAGGCGCTCACCCACGATCTTCTCGAGATCCAAGTCAATGTCCGGCGACATGAACTCGATCTTCGTCTCGGTGATCTGGCTTAGGCCTTCATCCACCTGAGCGCGCATGAGGTATCCCTTCAAGCCACTCGGCAGCTTGAGGCGGACCTGTCTGCCCTCGAACACGATCTGTTTCGGCATGCTGTATCCTCTCAGACTGTCGCGATGCCTACAGGCCGTCGGGCAGGTTAATCTTGATCAGCTCGTCGTGCCGCTCCAACCTCGCGACGATGTCTGGGTGAATGGCCCAGAGCGACTCCTTCGTTTGTCCAGCCGGAAGAGCCTGCATCAGGTCGAATTCGCTTTCGAATTGAATACAGTGGACGGGCTTTGGATACGGCGCATTGTTGGCAAGGAGCGCGTTCAAGTGGCTTTCGCCGGCCAACAGCCAAAACCCCCCTCCAATTCCCGCCAGCACAATGTTTCCGTCTTCGTGAGGATCTCGGTCGGTTTCAGAATCAAACATCAAAGGCTCTCCAACAGGGCTGCGAGGTCGGGGTCCATCTCTTCGTCGGTCTCGGTGTCGGCACCTTCGTCGTCACCAAAACCGGCAAGCAGCGCATCAAGATCGTCGTCCAAGCCCTGAGAGGAATCTTCCTCAACACCAGGCTCGTCGTCACCCAAACCGGACATCAGCGCATCCAGATCATCGTCGGTGTCGGTCTCTTCAGGCGCGTCCAACGCAGTCCCGCCTTCAGGCGGACCAAACGTATCGCTGTCATCGATCCCTTCGTCGGCGAAGAGATGAGCCCGGGGGTCCTCGCTGTGAGCGCGCCTGGTCCGGTTAGAACCTGCCGTACCGACGGGTCGTGGTGCAGCCCTGAGCTGAACATCCGCGCTCGTTCCAGTCCGCGAATGATCTGGAACGGTGCCCGCCTGCCAGACACCGGCCAGTTCGGCAGAACCCAGTGACTGGAAGGATCCCTGTCGAACTTCGTTGCGGCCCTTGATCGATAGCATCGGCATGAAGCCGCGGTTGACCACTTCAGCCATCTTGGAGGTGCTAAGCATCCGCTCTGTGCACGGCAAAGCCACTTGGTCGCCGTACTGATCCGTCATGTAGTGAAACGGCATGTCCCCTGCGGTCATGAGCTCACCCAGCCGCATATCCTTGCCCATGCTGGCGGCGGTCTTCGCCATCAGAACCGCAGACAGGATCACCGGGTTCCCCCACAGCA
Organism: Pseudomonadota bacterium; assembly: GCA_039033215.1. Taxonomy (GTDB): domain Bacteria; phylum Pseudomonadota; class Alphaproteobacteria; order Rhodobacterales; family Rhodobacteraceae; genus Thermohalobaculum. The sequence continues at coordinate 46,185 of JBCCDA010000002.1, forward strand.
TGCCTTTGAGACCCTCGCGGACGTTGAACTCCTCGAAGTCAAAACGTTCGACGGGTTCGATCGTCGCGCCATAGGGGTGGCGCAGAAGGAACCGAGGCGTTGCGAGCCCAGCATATGCAGAGTCGGGCAAGGCGCGCAGCTCATCCCAAGACTGACGAACCAACGGATGGCGATCTTCCTTCCTGGTTTCCAGGAACTTGGGTGAGATTGCCGCCATGAACGGGGCCTTCATCCACGCCGCGATCTTCGCCATTCTTGCCATCAGTTCTGCATGAGGCGGCGTTTCCTCTAGCGAGTAGAGGCCGAAGACTGCCGAGAGTGATCCTTGGGAAGCATCCATCCTGGGGGCTTGTGCCAGCATCTCGAACAACCCGCTCTCGCTCAGGTCTTCCTGCGCGGCCAGATCGGCGGCCCATTCCTCCGCCGAGACGTCGTAGAGGACGATCTCGACTTTTGGCCCGGTCTCGACCCGGCGGGCCAAGAACTCCAAGGAACGCCATGTTGCCTCAATCGCCTGGAAACCCGGATCATGCAGGATCCGCCGCATGGTGGCGGAGATCGCCTGGTCGACCGCGGTCAGCATGGCTTCCTGCGACGGGTCGGGCGCCGCCTGCACATGGGGCGCCACGATCTCTTTGAGAAGAGCGTCGATAGAGGATCGCCCAGCAGGCTTGGTGCGAACATCGGAAATCAGCGCTTGGAACTCGCTCAACTTGCAGCCAGCGGGCACTTGACCGCTCGGGGCACGTCCGCGGTTGGCAGCGGGCATGATATCGGCGAACTTCGGCCAGCCCTGCATCTCGGCGATTGTCTCAACGCTATTCCCAACCTGGATCCGCTGTCGCAGCGCGGAGAGCTCGTCAAAGACTTCGACCTTCTCGAACAGCTCGTCCGGATGGAGATCATCCAATTCGCCGAGGTTGATCTCGATCTCCGTGCCATCCGCCCCGATTGGCAACAGCAACGTGTTCGCAAACCCTGCGATCACATCGTCGAGCGTATCGACATCGAGTTTGATTGCACGGCGTGCGGTAAGACCTGCACCGATTTCAACCTCTCCCCTGTTTGCGCGGCCAGAGAAGTCACCCAGCACAGCGATGCGGAACTTGCCCGGAGCGTCGTCAATGTCGTCGGGCCGGTTCAGATCCAATTTGCCAAAAGGTTCCTGAGCAATAGGCTGTTCTTCCGACAAAGTGGTGTCGATGAGCTCACCGAAGCGAGCCTCACCCGACGTATCGGGGAATGTGCTTTGCTCGTCGGCGTCGACGGGATCGCTGGAGACTTCCTGATCTTCGCCAGTTGTAGACCTCTCTTCAACCTCAAGATCTCCGGTCGGTTCGCTCGCGGTGGTCTCTCCTACATTTGCATCTTCACGTTGCTGAGCTGAAGGCGCGACTTCGTCCATCTGCGGAATGTTTTCGTGTGGGCCGTCTACGTCCAAGTCTGCCTCGGTGATCTCATCCCCCGACTCCACGGTGTCACGGAGTTCTGACAGCACTTCCGCCATGCCAGGTTGCTGAACTTTCGGAGGAGCCGCGGCTTCCTTCAGGTCCACGACCGCATGCTCGAAATCGTCAACGCGATCGGACGCCTCGGGCAAGGATGTCGTCAGGGAAGTAAGCGCACTGGTGTCGGCGAGAAGCTCACTGATCAGCGCCTCCGCCCCCGACTTACCGTCCATGTACGTCAACAAGTGGGCGAGCTGAGTACGTGCTTCCAACAGCTTGCGGAGCGGCTCGATTTGCCTGCTCACGGCACCGGGCGAAAAGTCCGCAAGGTGCTCAAAGCTGAGTGAGACTGGAAGACGGCCCTCGCCCGTCAGAGTGTTCGGTACCGTGTACACTGCCGTGGGGGCAATCGACTTCATCCGATCGTCGAAGTTGTCGACATCGACGTCTAGCACCTTGCGGTCTTGCACTGATGTCCGCGCGGTGTTGGACTTTCCGGAAAGGTCGGACAGAACGCCCACTACGAAGGGCAGTTCAACCTTCCTGTCCGCTCCATATGTCTCGACATCGTACTCGATCTGCACCCGCGGGGCGCGATTGCGGGCAAGAAAGCTCTGACTGCTCTTCGACATGGGCATTTGCCTTTCCAAGGGGTCGGGGCCAACTAAAACGCCTGCGCCTCTGCGCACTTGTACGTTGGTGCCCGACGACCCCCAGAAGGTTCATCCGACGCCCAGGTTTTTTCGGGACACCGCGAACAGCGCCTTACTCAAAGCTGTAGGTGAAATCGCTGTCTGTCGCGTCCACGCGCACGCCGTTCACCGGGGAACCATTCATTGTGCGAGTCAGGAACTCGAACGAGATCGCGGGCAGCATCGTATTGGTAACAATCGAATCGATCATCCGGCCGCCGCTCTCGAGTTCCTGACACCGAGCGACGATAGTATCGACCACAGCATCCGAATATGTGAACGGCGCCGAGTATGCATCGTTGATCCGTTCGGCAATCCGTCCCAACTGCAACCGCGTGATGCTTGATATCATTTCATCGCCAAGCGGATAGTAGGGGATGGTCACCATCCGACCCAACAGTGCTGCCGGGAAGACTTCCAGCAGAGGTTGACGCAGCGCGCGCCCAAGACGTTCCGGATCGGGCACATCCCCCCTACCGGTACACAGGCCCATGATTTGATCCGAACCGACGTTGGATGTGAGCAGGATCAGAGTATTTCGGAAGTCAATCATTCGTCCTTCACCGTCCTCCATCATGCCCTTGTCGAAGACCTGGAAGAACATCTCGTGGACGTCGGGGTGTGCCTTCTCAACCTCGTCAAGCAAGACTACCGAGTATGGATTGCGCCGAACCGCTTCAGTCAAAACGCCGCCCTCACCATATCCGACGTAGCCCGGAGGGGCGCCCTTCAGCCCGCTTACCGTGTGGGCCTCCTGATACTCGGACATATTGATGGTGATGACGTTCTGATCGCCGCCATAGAGAACCTCGGCCAAGGCCAAAGCCGTTTCAGTCTTGCCGACTCCGGAGGTGCCAGCAAGCAGGAACACGCCAACCGGCTTGGACGGGTTATCAAGCCCGGCCCGTGATGCCTGAATCCGTTTGGCGATCATCTGCATGGCGTGGTCCTGACCGATCACGCGCTTTGACAGATGATCCGCAAGGTTCAGGACCGTAGCGATTTCATCCTTCATCATGCGCCCAACCGGGATGCCCGTCCAATCCGCGACAATCGTGCTGACTACTTGCGCATCTACAATGGGGAGGACCATCGGGGCGTCCCCTTGCAGCTCGGCCAATTCATGTTGTTTTGCGCGCAGATCAATGAGGGCAGTAGCGCGGTTTGCAGGCGCGCACCTTGGGGCCGTGCCGAAATCCGGCGCAGCGCCCTGGCCGTCGATCGCTTCTCCTTCAGTACGGAGGTGTGCGCGCAAGGCCAGGATCTCGTCGACAAGCGCCTTCTCGTGTTTCCAACGTGCCGAGAGAGTTTGGAGACGCTCCTCTGCGTCGACAAGCGCAGCGGCCGCTCGTTGCCGTCGCTCGTAGATGTCCTGGCCTGCGGCTTCATCGCGGTCGATAATATGTAACTCCGTCTGAAAGGCCTCGATCCTGCGGCGGCAGTCTTCCAAGGCGGGGGGAGATGCATGCAGGCTGATGGCCACCCGCGCGCATGCGGTGTCGAGAACGCTCACCGATTTATCCGGCAGCTGGCGCGCAGGGATGTAACGCGCAGAGAGCTTCACCGCAGCCTCAATCGCTTCGTCCAAGATTTGAACTGTGTGATGCTGCTCGAGCTTTGACGCGACGCCTCGCATCATCAGAACGGCCTTCTCCGCGTCCGGCTCCTCGACTTTCACCACCTGAAACCGCCGTGTCAGAGCCGGGTCCTTTTCGATATGCTTGCGGTACTCCGTCCAGGTCGTCGCACCTATCGTGCGAAGTGTACCTCGGGCCAAGGCAGGTTTCAGCAGGTTGGCAGCATCACCGGTACCGGCATTTCCACCTGCCCCAATCAACGTATGAGTCTCGTCCACGAAGAGAACGATCGGTACGGGGCTCGCCTGGACTTCCTCAATGACACCGCGCAAACGGTTCTCGAACTCGCCCTTCATGGACGCACCCGCTTGGAGAAGTCCCACGTCAAGCGACAGGAGGCGCGCACGAGCCAGCGCCGGAGGCACGTCGCCGTGCGCAATCCTCATGGCAAGGCCCTCGACCACGGCAGTCTTGCCGACCCCGGCTTCACCCGTGAGGATCGGATTGTTCTGACGACGCCGCATCAACACGTCGATGACCTGTCGGATCTCGGCGTCGCGTCCCACGACCCGATCAATCTGTCCCGCACGCGCGCTCTCTGTCAGATCCGTGCAATAGCTGGCCAGCGCATCATCACCCCCCATCTGCGCCGACACTGCCGCCGCAGCCTCGCCGGGCTGACCGACGGTTCTTTCTGTGGCAGCAAACATCTCCTCTGGGGAGCCGGCGGTGATGGCAGCGAACCTGTCTGCCAGATCCTCGACAGGGACCCTCGCGAACTGCCGAGATATCCCCAGCAGCACCTTGTTCAACCCGGGTGTCTTCAGGACCCCCAGCAACAGGTGTCCCGTCCGGACCCGCGTCGCATCCATCATCAGCGAACCGTAGATCCAGCCGCGCTCCACCGCTTCTTCCAGATGAGGCGAGAGGTCCGAGATCGCCGTCGCCCCACGGGGAAGGCCATCTAACGTTCGCACGATGTCGTCCGCGGTCTGTCCGCGATCCAGACTGAAGTGATCTATGATCCGGTGCAAATCGCTGTCCTGCGCTTGCATGATCTGATGCAACCAGTGCACCAGCTCGACGTATGGATTTCCGCGCATCTTGCAGAACAGCGTCGCGCTCTCGACTGCAGTGAATGCAGGCTTGTTGAGCTTACCGAAAAGGGCAACGCGGCTGATCTGTGACATCGGTTTGATCCTTTTGTCCGTTCTACATTGAAGCGTCGGAAGCCATCGCGTGAACGCAGAGATCATCGGCGTCAGTCAGCGGGTGCGTTCCGATCCATGCCGTCAAGCCCAGCCGACCCGACCGGCCCAGAGCCAACTTCGGAACCTCGTTCTGGTGAAGGACGAGATTGACGTCCCAATCGAGTGTATCGCCCACGTAGTTGCGCACGATCGCGCGTAGCCGCTTGAAGCTTTGACCACCCGGCAACAGACGCTCGTAGTCGGAGAGACTCAGGGGTCCGATGCGAATCCTGAACTTGGCATCGCGTGACCAGACTTTGGTGCCGATGCTGGCCGAACGGCCCAACTGCATGCCGCCTAACCGACCACGATCGTGTGGCTCGAGGTGAAGCCAGCTGCCAACGAAGCTCTCGATCTGGACATCAGCCTTGAAGAAGCGTGAGACAATGGCCTTCAAGCCTGCCTCGGACTTCGGGCCCGCCGCCAGAAGTCCCGAGAAGTGCCGCTTAGCCAAGTCTGGCATGGCATCACGGTCTTCAAACGCTTCTCCCGCGAAGCCTGAGAGCGCCGCGATCTTATCGCCGAATGGATCATCGCCGGGCCGGTCGAATGACGGCGCCGGCTGGCCCGACGCCCAGGCGCGATAGAAGAGCGAGAGCATTCGGTGGTGAAAGATGTCCGCAAAAGCACCAAAGGTAGAGTCCCCATGGTTCCTTGACCTGTCTCGGGCGTGTTCGGTCAGGTGCAGCGGCAGGGCACCATTGGGGCCAAAAAGTCCAAATACTTTCTGCTTCAGTATCAACCGGCCAGTTTCAGGGTCCTCTGCCACATCGGATACGGTGGACGTTGGGAAAGCCAGATCAGCATCCTGACCCAGCCTGACCGGGTCCTCTGAAGGTCGACGCGATGTGCCCAAGCGAGGCGCATCTTGATGCGCAGCCTCGATCAGCCGCAGCGCCTGAAAGACATGATGTGACCGCGGGGTGTCCTTAAGCGCACGAAGGTGCGTCAGAGCAGAACCCGCCGACCGCTCCTGACTGGGCATCGCGCGATCTCCCCGCGTTGTTGTGAGTGGATAACTGTCTCGGTGAAGCTGTTGAGCGTCACGTACCGGGCAAAGAAGACATCCAGTACCGCACCCAGCAGATAGCAACCTGCCCCTTCGAAGTAGCTCTCATCGAAGCCGACGCGCAGTTCCAAACCGCGCACAGCGGTCGACAGCACGGTGTCCGTCATACGACGGACAATTGGGCGCGACGTGACGGACACGAGACCGTCTAGCTGTTGGGACATCGCGGGCTCTCCCAGCGGCGCATAGAGGCCAAGGAGTTCCTTCAGCGCCGCTGCTCCCGTGCCCCGGTCAGCATCGACGAGAGACAGGTAATTCAGGCTCAAGTGGCTGATCATTTGCCAAGCCCTGCTGCCTTGGACAAGGCTGGGACGCGGCCGCGTGGGCGGGACGAGCGCGCGGATCTCCGATACCGGCCCGCCGTCTGGAAGGAAGAAATCCGTCTCGCCGACGCCCGTCACGGTCAGCAGCGGTAGATCGCGGTTGGTGCAGAGCGCCGTCACTGCAAGCTGATTCAATCCGTCCGGATAGGGCGCCTGGTTGCGGTCAGACAGCATCACATGGGCTTCGGACCCCAAATAGGAGGTCCGCGTCCCTTTCAGGCGCTGCTTCTCTGAGCGCTGCCGCATCAACCTGCGCAAACTGTAGTAGGCTGAATGGCCGCTTCCCGAGGGCGTGAAATCATCTGCGCTGTAGAAGGGCCGGAATGTCACGTCTTTGCCGCCATCACCCATGACGCCGGTCACGCTCTCGATCTGGTAGATCTCGTAATCGAGCGGTGCCGTTCGGTCGGCGATGATGTGGTGCTCAACCTCCGTGCTGTTGACTTGCACCCGGTCACAGCGCTTCGAGAATAGATTGATGGCAGGCACGGCATGCAGCTGGAAGTTTGCAACGGTGACGGATTTGAGCTCCGGATCACCCTCGGAAAGCAGCGCATAGACGTCGAGTTCCTGTCCCTGCGTCCGCTGGATTGCCGGTTGCAAACCTGCAAACTCGACAAAGAAGTACCTCTCCGGCATCGCAAAGTATTCCTGCAACAGCCGATAGCCCTCGAAGGACTGACCTGGAGTCGGCAACAGTGCCTCTGAAGGATCGAACCCGAGTGGCCTGATTTGACAGCCGAGTGGCAGCGCCCAGTCGTCGCGTCTGTCCGTGGATCGCCCTGCAATACCGACACTGCGTCCCAACAGCGCTTCGTAGAGTCGCCATGCCTCACTGCCGCCACCGGAGAGAAAGACGGTAAGGCGGTCAAGCGGCAGGTCGGCCAAATCGGTCTGGCCTGTCGACCGGATCCGTAGTCGGATAGCGGCGCGGGCATTGGTCTTTCTGGCCACGCCCGCTGCAACCAATTCTCCACGGCTGTCGATGTATTCCGCCTCGGTGATCTCGAGGGGCCAAAGGGTGACATCGTGCGATGTGCGGAACTGGCATGCGGTCTGCTCGCCTTCCAGAACATGGCCACGAAGGGGCGTGCCACGCGGCAGCGTCACCCCGTTCTCAAGCCCACCCTGCGCCATGTCAGGCACGAGCCGCGCGACCATCATCGATGGCGTCGGTGCGAGGAAGTGTGGGTAGACGATCTCCATCAGGTTCTGGGTAAACACCGGGAACTGCTGCTCCAGCTCCAAGTGAACGCGGGCTGAGAGAAAGGCGAACCCCTCCAGCAAGCGCTCGACATAGGGATCCAGGACCTCCATCTGGTCGATCCCCAGGCGTCCAGCAATCTTGGGGTAAGCCTCGGCGAATTCACCGGCCATACCTCTGGCGTAAGACAGCTCGCCCTCGTAGTGTCTGAGAAGTCTCGAATCCATGGGATGCGCCTATTGCTGCCGGCTTATGGTCACTTCACCGGTCGTCACGTCCAACGCGGTCTTCAGGTAGAGATCGATGGGCACCGGTTCGGCCCACAACTCTCCACGGATCTCGAACGATATCATCGCACCGGATCCAACCTTCTCCTGACGCATGTCTACGTTCAGCGTGTGCGGAAGGATGCGGGGTTCGAACGTCTCGATCGCCGACCTGATCGACTGGCGGATCTGCTCAGCACGATCTATTGTGGCATGCGTGCCGGATACGTCGCCGATCCCGAAGTTCAGTGTCGAGGTCGCTGTGTTGGGGGAGTCCCTCAACGCGTGATCAGTGTCGATGTTTGAAGTGTTCAGGAGCCATGCAAGGTCCCGCACGATGATCTCACGCAGCCGGCGCACGTCGATGATCCGCTTGCTCCCGGCCTCGGTCTCCTTGTCCGGCTCATCATCCATCAGCCGGTCCAGTAGGGAGGGCTGAAGCCGCTCCAGCAGCATGCGATCAGTCATGGTGTGCATCCTTTCTGTGTGACGATGCGGGCCAGGGCCATCGCAATGCTGCTAGGGCTGCAGAAGAGTCAGGCACGACACTTGCCGCACCCGGACGGCCGGGTTACTTGTTCACGGCGTAGACGGCTTTGTTCAGCACACGGCTCCACTTGGCCTCGCCCTGACCGCCAGTGGCCTTGGCCAGTTTGCCGGTCTTATCCTGGCGGAAGTACTCGATCTTCATCGCGCCGTAGTGCAGTTCGATCGTCTCTTCGACCCCGTCTTCCGAACCTGACCACTCAACCTTGCCCACCATGACCAGGCGGAAATGAAACTTGAGGAAAGTCGCGCCGGCACGCTCAGCGGAGCCCCCTGATCGGCGAAGCTCCAGGATCGCCTCGTCGAAGTGAGTGCCACAGGCCAGCGTATGGAACAACCCGCACGAAGCGGTGTCGCATTTCTTCGTCAGGTTGAACGGTTCGAAGACCGCCTTGCCTGCGCCGCCGCCTTCGGAGTCCGATCCGATGTTGATGACGTTCTCGGCGCCGAAGGTGAAGGTTTCGATTGCAAACGCCTTTTGCTTCTGCATCTCGTCGTCAAGCGCTTCACCGACGACCAGGGACTGCCCTGGGAAGTAGAGGAATGCGTCGATAGCCATATCAGGTTCCTTTCTCGGGTGTTTGGTTGCTCAGGCCTGTCATGATCCGGGCCGGAAACCGCCCCGGGGTTCGGGTCACTCGCCCTTTTGGGAAGGGAGTTTCGAGACCAGCCGGAGCGAGACAGACAAACCCTCAAGCTGATAGTGTGGTCGCAGGAAGAACTTGGCGCCGTAGTAGCCAGGGTTCCCCTCGATCTCTTCGACCTGGACTTCCGCGGCTGCTAGCGGATGCGCCGCCTTTACCTCTTCGGGCGAGGTTTCCGCGTTGAAGTCGACGTAGTTGTTGATCCACGACTGCAGCCATTCCTGCATGTCAGAGCGTTCCTTGAACGAGCCGACTTTGTCTCGAACGATGCACTTCAGGTAGTGGGCGAAGCGGCAGGTCGCGAAGAGGTACGGCAGCCGGGCCGCCAAGGCCGCGTTCGCCGTCGCGTCGGGATCGTGGTACTCGGCGGGCTTCTGCAGCGACTGCGCCCCGATAAAGGCGGCCACGTCAGAGTTCTTCCGGTGGATCAGGGGCATTAGCCCGTTCTTGGCCAACTCCGCCTCCCGTCGGTCCGAGATTGCGATCTCGGTCGGACACTTCATGTCGACACCACCATCGTCGGTGGGAAACGTATGGGTCGGCAATCCTTCGACGACACCGCCCGACTCCACACCCCGGATCCGGCTGCACCAGCCGTAGTCCTTGAAGGATCGCGTGATGTTGCGGGCCATGCCGTAGGCAGCGTTGACCCAACAGTACTTGTTGGAGTCTGCGCCCTCGGTGTCTTCTTCGAAGGCGAACTCCTCGACCGGGTCCGTCTTGGCGCCATACGGATGGCGGCCCAGAAAGCGCGGCATTGCGAGGCCCAAGTAGCGGCTGTCCTCGCTCTCACGCAAGCTGCGCCAGGCCGCATACTCGGGGGTCTGGAAGATCTTGGTCAGGTCCCGCGGATTGGCGAGCTCGGACCAGGAGTCCATCTGGAAGAGTGCAGGGTCCGCGCCCGTCACAAACGGCGCATGCGCTGCCGCGGCGATCTTCGACATCTCACCCAGCAGTTCGACATCCGGCGCGCTGTGGCTGAAGTGGAAGTCCCCTACCAGGCACCCATAGGGCTCGCCACCAAATTGACCGTACTCTTCCTCGTAAAGCTTCTTGAAGATCGGCGACTGGTCCCAGGCCGTGCCCTTGAACTTGCGTACTGTCTTGGAGAGTTCTTTCTTCGAGATGTCGAGCACGCGGATCTTCAGCATCTCGTCGGTCTCGGTGTTGTTGACCAGGAAATGCAGTCCGCGCCAGGCGCTCTCGATTTTCTGGAACTCCTCGTGGTGGATGATGTGATTGACCTGTTCGGTGAGCTTGCGATCGATTTCGGCGATGATGCCTTCGATCGAGCGCAGGGCATCGTCCGAGACAAGCGTCTGGTTCTCCAGCGCCTGTTCGGCCAGCGTCTTCACAGCCTCCTCGACGGCACTGCGGGCCTGCTCGGATTTCGGGCGGAACTCACGCTGCAACAGCTCGGCGAAATCGTCCGATCCGAAGATCGTCTCTGTCCCGGCTTCGGCAATTTGGTTCATCGTGTCGGTCATGTTCTCAATCCTCATTTCCGGACGTCGCGGCGGGGGTAGCGGCCAGGGACTTCAGCAACGCCGGGTCCGAGATGATCTTGGCCACCAGCTCCTCTGCGCCGGTCTTTCCGTCCATGTAAGTGGCAAGATTCGCGAGTTGGGTTCGCGCCTCGAGTAATTTTTTTAGGGGCTCGACCATGTGCGCCACCGCTGCTGGCGAGAAATCGTCCATGCTCTCGAATGTCAGATCGACCGGTAGGTTACCCTCATCGGTCAAGCTGTTCGGCACCCGGAAAGCGGCACGCGGTTTCATGGATTTCATGCGGTCGTCGAAGTTGTCGACGTCAACTTCCAGGTACTTGCGGTCGGCGATCGCCGCCTTTGGCTGCTCTGACTTGCCAGACAGATCAGACATAACGCCCATGACGAAGGGAAGCTGGATCTGCTTCTCGGCGCCATAGACCTCGACATCGTACTCGATCTGGACACGGGGAGCCCGGTTACGGGCGACGAACTTTTGACTGCTATCGGCCATGGTGTGATCTCCTTCGATCAAGTGTGTTGCCCAAGGGCCATTGGGCCCAGGTGTCGTGGGTTAGATTTCGTCGTTTTCGTAGGTGTCGGTTTCGTCCGGATCGAAGCCGCCGATCAGCGAGACGTTGTCCATCCCCGACGGCGCGATATCGCGCATGATCGTGACGAAGTCGGCGGAGACGAGCCGTCGGGCCCGGCGCAGCAGCAGCGGCAGCGGGCTCGAGGGTTCGACCCGGGCGTAATACTCAAGGATCCGGTCGATGGAGGCTTGAACGTCCGAAGGGCCTTGCAAGGTGCCGGAAACAGCAACAGGTCTGGGCAGCTCTGCGGTGGAAGCCGCGCCGGTCGGCAACTCGGTTGCAGTGCCGGACGCCGGCTTGTCCGCGCTTTGCGCCGGTAGCCGCCGCTGAATGTCCAGCAGAACTCTCCTTAGCGGGTCAAGATCGGGGCCGAACGCACCGATTCTATCGTCAAAAATCTGAACAACTGCAGCGATATGCTCCAAGCTATCTGCGACCGCAGTCCTCACAGCCTCGAGATGGTCCTTCGGCGAGTCCGAGAATGCGGCGATGATCAACTGTCGTTCAGGGGGCGCGTCACCACCTTCGGGCACGTTGATCTCGCCCTCGGCTGACTGAACATCCCGCAGGCAGAACCGGCCCAGTCCCTTGCTGTCGGTCAAAGGGGCAAGACGCAAAGCCCGGAGGATCGTCTCACTGTCCGCCAGCCCAAGGACGGCGTTGACCCGCATCGTCGGATCATCCTCATCTTCGTGGTCGAGCTGCGGATGCACGCTGTCCCAATAGGTCTCGAGGCTTTCGCGCACGTATCGCAAAACTACCTCGAACGCGGGCAGCCCCCGGGTTCGCAGGGCCGCATTTGCCAAGATGACTGCGATCCGGAGATCCCGAGAACGTCCCAAGAGCTCCACCGCCGTTTGAACGACGTCGTCGTAGTCCGGATCAGTGGCTTCGATCACGCTATCGCCGATGACCCGCTCTTCCGTTGGCTGGTTCATACGTGCGAGTGCGTCAAACGCAGGCTCGTATCCCAAATCGGTGCCGCTGGGCGCCTCGTCCCCAAGGCTTCGCGTCGCATGGTCCAAATTTATCATCATCGGATCTCCTTCCCCGCTCTCAGTCCTGCGAGAGGCCCAGCGCAGTCCGCGCCGAGCGCTCGAAAACCTCTCGCTTCGCGGAATCTGCAAACTTGTCCGCCAACGCTGTCACGAGGTCGCAGCGCGAAGCCGTGCGCGACGCCGTGCGTCTGACCAGCAACGAGGCGACCGGCCCGAGTTCCGGGGCCAAGAGGTCCGCGATCGCGCGCAGGTTGGCGTCGGGGATCGCGATTGCGGCGGGACCGGCATCGGCTGCAAGAACCTGGTGCAGCGAGGCCCGCATGGTTTCATGTTCATCAACTGCCGAAAGCTCGGCGAGTACAGCCCGGATCATGTCTTCAGCTGCAATGCTGTTCGACGCGGCGCGACGGGCAACGATGCGGCCCATCGGTCCCATCGCCGCGATCAGGTGCTGCTCGATCCGGGTCATCGTCCGAGACGACATGCGCCGTAGCATCGTGTTGGCGCCGACGTCGCCTGAGGCAGGGGCAGCGCGCGCAGGGAGCGCAGTTACGGTAGCATCGGCCGGACCACCGCCTGGCAGGGCACCCAGGAGTGCTGCCGACAGCTCCGCCACGTTGGCGAAGCGGTCCTCGGCGTTCACAGCCATCGCCCTCAGCACCACAGCATCCAGCGCAGTCGGCAACGCGGGCGTCAATGCCGAGGGCGGGGTCAGATTTCCGTTCCTGATTGCCTGGAACATGGCCTCGACCGCGCCGCCCTCGAACGGCTTGCGGCCGGTCGTGAGCTCGTAGAGCAGAACGCCACAGGCATAAATGTCCGCGCGCGCATCGATACTGCCACCAGTGAACTGCTCGGGCGCCATGTAGGCGGGCGTGCCAATCATCCCGGCCCCTGTCGCTTCCATCGCTTCCAAGCGCGCAATACCAAAGTCCGTCAGCTTGACGGTGCCATCCTTCGTCAACATCACGTTGGCAGGCTTCATGTCGCGATGAACGATGCCCGCATTGTGGATGCAGGCGAGACCGTCCAGAACCTGACTGAACAGCCCACGGATCTGCCTCAGGTCGATCTGATCTTGCGTCTTGAGCAGGTCTTCAAGCGATTGCGCCTGTACAAGCTCCATGATCAGGTATGGGACCGGGCCGTCCTGAAAATAGTCGAACACAGTGACGAGGTTCGGATGGAGCACCCGGCCCGCCGCGCGTGCTTCGCGTGCGAACCGCCCTAGCCAGTCCTCGCCGCCTGCCGCTTCGACCAAGTGACGGTGGACGGTCTTGATAGCCACCTTGCGATCGATATCCGGATCGTGGCCAGCAAAGACCACGCCCATGGCGCCTTCGCCAAGCACACCGTCGATGCGGTACTTGCCGACGGAGGACTGCCCGCCCGGAGCGATGACGGTCAGGTCACTCATCGATCATTCTCATGGCGCTCTCGACGCTGCGCCGCATGCGGTTGAAGGAAACCGACAGGGAGCTGATCTCGTCAGTACCTGGCTTGGTGTACTCAGGGATCGACAGATCACCCATGCTGACCTTCTCAGCCGTGTCAGACATGCGTGCGACAGGCTTCAGAACGATCCGGCTCAGCAGGATGTTTGTCACGACCAGAACCAGCAGGAAGGCGATTGTCAGTGCCAGTACCAAAACAAGCGATGTCTCCCGCGCCCTGTCATGTGCAAGCGACATGGGCGCCGAGATGATCTGCGCACCCACCGTCTCGCCCAGTTGCCAACCGAAACCGTTCTCCGGCCCGTAGAGGTCAACCATCGCGGGCGGCGCAGCTTCCGGTGTAGAGTGGCAGCGCAAGCAGCCCTGTTTGCTGACCGTCAGCGGGAACGCCATGGTCAGAAACCGCTCACCATCACGTTCAAGGACCGTAGCAATCTGGTCCAGATCGCCATCGGCACGGAACTGCTCGATCAGTGACGCTTCGAATTCACTTGCAGCATCCGCCGGGTTGGTCGGATTGAGCGCTGCTTCCTTGTATTGGTATGCTGGAAAGTTCTCCTGGAACTTCGAGAACACCCGGCGCGCCGCATATGACGTCACCGTTGGTGGCAAAAAGAGGATGTCGTTATCATCGGAAAGCAGGGGTTCGATGCTGTCGAGTGTGTAGCTGCGAACCGAGATTGCGTTCGCCCTGAGCAGCCGGATCTGCTGTTTCACCTCGTCAACAGCCGCATTCTGCACCACCGAATAGGACAGTGCGCTAGCCGATGCGATGCCGAGCGCACAGGCGGCGATCAGGATGACGTTGAACTTGAGGCGAAGGCCCATTCTCATTTCTCCAACCACTGCGCGGTCACCCGTGTGCTGCGCGAGGCGTTCTGATCGTCTGTTCCCAACGGGCGTCGAATGGTTCATCCTCGGGGGGATTTTCTTCGCTAAGAGAGGTCGAGATGCGCTTCTGCCTTTTGCTGACCGTTTGCCTGGGACTTGCCATTGGTTTTCCGGCAAACGCCCAGTCAGATCGGGCGGTCGCGCTGGTGGTATCGGTCGGCGAAAACACCGCACTTGCCGATACACTTCAGGCACAGCTTCAGGTCATCGGTGCAGAGACGTTGCGGTCGGCCAATCCAAACAATGCGGAGCTACGCGCAATGCTTAAGCGCTTCGCAAACGAGGCCGCGAACGCTCGAGCAGCTGTGATCTTCCTTGACGCTCCGGCGATTGTCTTCGAAGGCCGCGAGTTCGTGCTGCCCGCAGAGATCTATCTCGATCAGCCAACGGATCTCTTCACCCAGGGCATCCCGATACTGGCGTTCGCCCGTGCGGCTGCGCAAGCCGAAGAAGGTGGCGCAGTAATCATGATCGTCGGATCGACACCGACAGCTTTGCCTGGGGGACTGAGTCCTATGGTCCGCGCGCCTGATGCTGTGCCCGGGTCGGCACCGATACTCGTGGCAAAGCACGGAAGCTCGGATCCAGTGGTGCAGGTGATGGCCTCTGTCGTACGAGACGAGGCGATCGAGTTAGGCGCGGTGCTACGTCGGATGCAGGCAGGTGAAGGCATCAGCCTTTCCGCCCTCCCGAGCAACCCTGTCTACCTGCGCAAACCAGCGGGCGAAGACCCCGCCGCGACAGCAGCCACAGGCGTGCCTGCTGACACAGGCACCGAGGAGACAGTCGAAGAGCTGGCACTGCTGGAGAAATCACTCTCAC
Organism: Pseudomonadota bacterium; assembly: GCA_039033215.1. Taxonomy (GTDB): domain Bacteria; phylum Pseudomonadota; class Alphaproteobacteria; order Rhodobacterales; family Rhodobacteraceae; genus Thermohalobaculum. Next base: position 61,449 of record JBCCDA010000002.1, read on the forward strand.
GTTCGGCAAAGCGGACACTTCAGCGGGAACTAAGGGACCTTGGGTATTACAAGGGTCTCGTCGACGGCATCTTCGGTCCTCAGACACGTGCAGCGATCATCGAGTTCCAGACCGGGCGGTCGGAAGAAGCCACGGGCTTTCTTAACCGGCGTCAGTTGTTGGATCTGCGCGCCAACCGCTAGTCGTACCTCGGCGTGGGCATGCCGGAACAGTGTCCACGCATACGGCAACCGTCAGCGAGCGCACGCCTCCGGCCCGGCCGTTACAGCGGCCACGGCAGCGCACGCATCCAGGAGCGCCCCACCTTCCTGTTGCCGCAGTGCCCGGCTCAAGATGTCCTCGACATCCTGCGGTTTGAGGTCTGCGCGCTTCTCCAACAGGAGCGCAACTACGCCCGAAACGTGGGCAGCTGCAACGGAGGAGCCCGAGAAAAAGCGATAGCGCCCCCCGGGCGCTGTGCTGATTACATCGGTGTAGGGGGCTGGGATACCGCCATATCGTCGCCGACTGGCGGCGATCACGCCAGGCATTGACGCCGGGAAGCTCGCTTCATCCGCCTCCCCCCACGCAGCAACGATAACGATGCCCTTACCGATGGCGCTTTCAATCAGCTCTGCCAATAGCGGATCATGCCTACCTCCGAGGCTCATGTTCAGCACATTCATGTCGTTGAGGATTGCGAAGTTCAGGGCTCTTGCCAGCGAGAAACTGCTACAGCGTCCAGCACCACCCGGCGGTTGCCAGCAGGCTCTGAGCCCCACCATCTCGGCGTCGGGTGCCACGCCAACAATGCCTGAGGCATTGTCTCCATCCGCACCGATCAGGCCAGCGATTGCCGTACCATGCGCCTCTGCGGCGGCAGGTTGACCCCGACGGACGAAGTCACGCAGATCAACCACACCCCGAACCAGATCGGGGTGTGCTTGGTCGATCCCAGAGTCGATCACGCCAATCCGGATCCCGGCGCCAGTCGACTTCAAGTGCGCCGATACCGCATTCAACTGCCGCAGTGCTTCCTGAGAGGGCAGAAGGGGATCCATGTACAGCGTCTCCCCGGAGGGTGCCTGGAAGACCTCGTATTCCTGCATCGGCTGGGCCGTTCGGATCTGAGCATCCAAGCGCATTCGCGCGAGCAGCCCGTCAATATCGGGATGATCCCGTGCATCCAGCACCAGGCAATGCACCTCAATGGACAGAAGCGGCCATTCGGCGGCCAGCGCTAGATCATAGCGTTGCGAGATCTCCTGGGCGACGGCCCGCAATGCCGCCTCGTCCGCCAAGGGTACAGTCAGGATGACATAGCCGGATGATGCGATCTGATCGGCGTCCGCAAGCCGCCAGTTTGACGTCTGTGCCATGCCCGTGGCCGGGAACAAGCACGCGATCAGGATCAGCAGCGCACGAATGGTAGACATGTGCAGAGCACTCCCTCGTTACTCCGGGGCGGCGAACAGGATCTCAGGTGCCTGCATCAGCGCGTCCGCGGCACTTTCCAGATCCGTCTCTTCCAACGCACCCGCCCGGTAGACACCCGTCTCCGAAGGACCATCGATCAGCGTCAGCCCACGGGCCGCGAGCACCTGCTCCAACGCGGTGCGATCCAGATCGGCTGCCGCCCGGAACTTGATGATCGGGCCCCCCTCAACGGGATCTCCGGTCAACGTGCGATACTCCTCACCATCGCTGACGGGATTCTGGCCAGTCACGACGAACGCGGCGATCAACGCGGCGCACGCGAGCCCGGCCAGGGCAAACCTCTGCCCGCCTGACGGCAGCAGGTTCGTCCACCAAGCACGCTTGTCGGACACAGGCGTGCGGGCGGCTTCTTCCGCCTCGATTCGCGCACGCAGCGTCTCCCAGCTGCGGGCCTGGGCATCCTCGACATCCTCGAGCATGCAGACCTTGGCGGCGACGCCCGTCTCACGCTCGATCTCCGCCGCGAAGGCCGGATCGGCATTGCGATGGCGCTCGACAAGCGCAGTCTCGGCGTCGGACAAGGTGCCGTTCACGTACCAGGGGATCAGGTCCCAGGGTGCGCCGTCAGCTTCGACGGGGGTTTCGGGGGTTGCATCAGCCAACTGTCTTCTCCACCGGAATTACGTCAGTGTCGTCAAGCAAGGCCCGCAAGCGGCGTCGTGCCGTCATCATGCGAGTCTTCACCGTACCTACCGGGCATTCGAGAATCTCAGCGATCTCGGTGTAAATGTAGCCATTGAAGTAGGTCAGTTCCACAACCGCCCGAAGATCGGGCGTGAGTTGCCGCAAGGCCTCGGCCAGGTCGGTGCGCAGGATCACCTTGTCGGCGCCGTCGGCATCGACGCCGATCATGCCCTCGTCCAACTCCACATCGCCACGGCGCTTCTCGAGTTTCTGGCGCGCCTTCATTGCCATGCGGTAGGCAATGCCGAACATCCAAGTCGACGGCTTCGAGCGACCCTCGAACCGGTCTGCCGTACGCCAGACGGTCATGAGGGTATCGTTCGCCACCTCCTCGGCAGCGCCCTGGCTATCCGCGATCCGCATTGCGAACCGCATCAGTTTCACGAAGTAGCGGCGGTGAACCTCTTCAAAGGCACTCATGTCGCCGCTGGCGATAGCCTTCAGCAGCGCGTTGTCGCTCTGCTCTTTCCAATCTACGGACGTTCGGCGCCCAACCTTGAACAATGCCATGTCTCAGCCCGCTGCAAGTTGTCGCTCCGTAAGTGCACTCTGACGCACAGAAGGTTCAGTCCGTAGCGCGATTAATTTTCTCAGGTGCAAATTTCACCTGGCAGGAGAGCATGCCACATCTGCCTGCACGCCCAAGTTGTGAGGCGGCAATGAACCTTCCACAGAGGTCCTGGCACTAACGGGCAACGTTCGCACAACCCGATAGGAGCTCTCGCGATGGCAAATGACGTCTGGACCCAGGAACGCATCATCTCTGCGCTGACCTACCTGCAAATTCCACGGACAACTGATTACTTCGACGCCATCGAAGACGTGGCGGATGCCGTGGTTGCAAACGACAGCGAGGGGGCGACGAAGGTGGCCCTCAAGATCGCCCACGCACTCAAGGAAGAAGATCCGGCGGAGGGCACAGAACAGTTCAGCCTCACCGCGCTTGATCGCAGCAAGACCGCGGACCGGATTGCCCGCTCGATCGTTGCAAACGTCCGCAGATGGCATCGCATGTACACGCACCGCCCGAATCTCAGGACCAACTTCCAGAACGAGACGCCGCCGGGCACGGACGCAGAGGATCGCCAGACTCGGCGCGGTGCACAGACCGACGGCGATGTCTCGGGGACGGGGGATGGCGGAGGGCTCGACTTGAACGGGCTCCGGCCGTTCTCGGACGAGGACTCAGAGGAGGCTTCAGAGTCAGATAGCAGCTCGCATAGCTCGAGCAGCACATCTGGAGGCGCAGGCGGTGGTGGCAGCGGCGGATCGTCCTCCGGCGGGAGCGGCAATACCAAGAGCTTCGGCGACTTCTTCGACGACCCGCTCGACGAGTTCAGAACGGACGATGAAACGCCCCTGCGGGCGGCCGCGCGCAACGCAGCCGATGCGGACTCCGAATACCGCCCCGGTCCACAACGCGATGACATGGAAGAGGGGCTGGAGCTCCAGTCCGCTCGCCACAGCACCAAGTCGGACCAGGCCGAACGGGACCGCAAGGCGGCCGACCGAGCTGCCTCGCTGAGCCGCAACGAAGCGTTCTTCCAGGAACTGGTCCGACGTGCGGAGCTCGAGAACAACCCCGAGCACCATGAAGAACTTCGCGCAACCTTCGACGACGTTGTCAACGACCGGGTTCACTCGGCGTTGGGCCGCATCGACCGCCTGGCGCAGCGGGTGGCCGAGACGACTTCGCAGCTCTCGCAGGGGGTCGATCTGACCGCGCGTGTCGACCAGTTGCGCCAGCAACTTACGAATTCTGCAGTCCGAGCCGCCGAGCGCCTGCTGGGTGGCGTGGACCCGAATGTCCCGGATGAGGGCGACATGACCCATCCCGTTGCGAAGGAGCGGGCACAGAGGCAGGCGGCCGAAGCCAAAGCGGAAGCCGAGGAAGTGCTTCTGCGTGCCGCCAAGGTGCACGCAGCCGAGATGCAGGCGGCGGGTGAGATCCCCGCAGGCGTCAGAATTGAAGAAGTTGTCGAAGCGCACCTGCAGCAAAGCCGCCTCGCGCAGCAGGCATGGACACAGGAACTCACCGCGCTGCCCGAGCAGATCACCCGTCACCCTCGATTCCGCGAGATCGCCGAACAGGCAGCGCAAGCCGTCTTGGACCGCGACGAGACTGCTGCCAGACGTGCCTACAATGAGGCGATCGACATCGCGCGCCGACTGGCGCCCGCAGAGATACCGCCAACGGCGATCACCGAAGGCCTGGTATCCGGCGCTCTCAGTGAGACTGTTCTGACCATGCGGACCGAAAGGGCGCGGCAACAGACGGAACACAGCGACGCGACGCCCAGAGGGACCGCGCAGGTAACCACAATGGAACGCGTAGATGCGCAGAACCGGGTGGACAACCAGCCCTCGGGCGACTCCCCTGTTCGTCCCGACGCCAACACGATGGATCGGCTGGACGCCCAAAACGCGCTGATGGATCTGTCCGCCGCCGACCTCGTGCAACGCATCTCTGCCGCCATCGACGTGCCCGACATGGCCGAGGCGCTGCGCTTCGCCGGTACTCTAGCAATGCTCCCAGAAGACGAGAAAGGGAAGTTCACAGGCAAGTCGGCCCGGGAGATTGTGGCGATGATCATCAAGGCGAAACAGGCGAAACGCAACCGGAACTCTGGTCCCGGTAGCGATGCCCCAGGGCGCGACCAACGGCCTCCATCGGGTGGCGCACCTGGGCCTGCGGGTGCTGCAGGCGGCTCGGGGAAAGGCGCGGAGCCCCCTGTCACCACAACTGGACCAGAAGCTTTCGAGGACGAACCGCAGTATCAGTCGGCGGCAGAGGCAGGCGTCGAGCTGACGCGCAATCTGATCAAGCAGGTTGATTGGGACAACTTCTGTGAAATCTACGCCATCAGGCTCACCGACCGCACCGCGCTACTGGATACGGCGCTGGCAATGGTCAAGAAGGGCGCCGACAGCAAAGCTGCGCTGAACGCCGCCAAAGACCTCGTCGCAGCGTGCAAGAAGAGCGGCGGCGTCAAAGTGAAGAACGGCAAGCACATGTGCGCGGCGGTCGAACACGCGATGGTCAGCCGTGCCAGTGGAAAGCGCAAGCTCTCGAAGCCGCTGAGGGCCTCGGCGGTCGGAGAGGAGGAGACAGCCTAGGTCGGACTTCGTGTGCATCCCCTGATGTGGCCTCCATCAGGGGATGCCATGCCCACGGCAGGTCCACCTGGCCGATGAATGAGCATGGAGACAGTTGTCCCGATGTCCCCTCAGTGTTGACCCTCCACGAATAGTCTAGGCTGCATTGAGCGAACCACAGTTGCAAGCCGACGACGTAGCCGCGCCGCATCCGTGCCGTTGATCCGTCTGCATAGGCCCGGAGTCGCCCCGACCAAGCCATTTTACATTGACGGAATCGGAGCCAGAATTGGCGGGTGACGGCTGCAGCAAGAACGCGCGCGTCACAACGCCAAAGCAGACCTGACAGCCGTTCGTTGGAAAGGCAAATCGTTCCTTACGACAAAGACCATGGCCTCGCCGCCGCGGCTCACCAAAAAGCTCCCGTTAGAAACCGCGCCCGCCCCTGGAAAGCGGGCGCGGCTTAGATCACTTCAACGCGGCGTCGGTGATCTCGTGAGTCCACGCGCCCTCGGGCGCTCCGGTGATCACGGGATCTGAGCCACCGGCCAATAGCGTGTCGACGGTTCGCTGATAGTCTGCCGCATCCAGCACTCCGTTCGAGCCGGCCGTCAGCTTGGCGATCTCACCCATCATGCGGACCTGGTGTTTTTCCGTCTGAGCCCCGGTTGCGTCGTACTCGAGCACGATCATGGCCGCATCCGCAGGGTTCTCTTCGGCCCACTTCCAACCCTTCATGCTGGCCCGGACAAAGCGCACCATGCGGTCCTTGAAGGCGGGATCTTCAAGCGCTTCCTCAAGCACATAGATCCCGTCCTCCAGCGTCGCGACGCCCTGATCCTCGTACTTGAACACGATCAGATCATCGGGGGAGAGGCCCGCGTCGATGATCTGCCAGTACTCGTTGTAGGTCATCGTGGACACGCAATCAGCCTGCCCCTGGAGTATCGGGTCGACGTTGAAGCCCTGCTTGAGGACTGTGACGCCGTCTTCACCTCCTGTGGTCGGAATACCCAGTTGAGACATCCAGCTGAGGAACGGATACTCGTTGCCGAAGAACCAGACGCCCAGCGTTTTGCCCTTGAAATCGGCGGGCGATGTGATGCCGGTGTCCTTGCGGCAGGTCAGCATCATTCCCGATGATTTGAAGGGTTGGGCGATGTTCACCAGGTTCAAACCCTTCTCACGCGTTGCCAGTGCCGAGGGCATCCAGTCCAACACAACGTCGGCGCCGCCACCGGCCAGCACCTGGGCCGGCGCAATGTCAGGTCCACCTGGCTTGATATCGACCTCCAGCCCCTCTTCCTCGTAGAAGCCGTTCTCCAGCGCCACGTAATAGCCCGCGAACTGGGCCTGGGTGACCCACTTCAGCTGCAGCGTGACTTTGTCGGCGGCTTGCGCAGCGGTCGACGACAACGCCAGGGCGCCAATCGCGATGATCTTCGTCAGTGTTCTCATGCGTACTCTCTCTTTGCCGTACGTTGTTCCTGATCCCGTCATCCCCTTTGGGACGGGTGCCAGAATGTAATCACTCTCTCGAGGAGCGTTATGACGCCGTAGAAGGCCGACCCTGCGAGGGCAGCAACCGTGATCTCGGCCCAAACCATGTCGAGCGCCATGCGCCCGATTTCAGTCGAGATCCGGAAACCCATCCCCACAATCGGCGTCCCAAAAAACTCTGCGACGATCGCGCCGATAAGCGCAAGTGTCGAGCAGATCTTTAGGCCGTTGAAAATGAAGGGGGCGGCTGCGGGCAGGCGGAGTTTCAGGAGGGTCTGAGGATAGCTGGCTGCGTAGGTGCGCATCAGATCCTTCTGCATGCGCTCGGCGGTCTGCAGGCCCTCCATCGTGTTCACGAGCATAGGGAAGAAGGTCATGACGACCACAACGGCGGCCTTGGACTGCCAGTCAAAGCCAAACCACATGACCATGATTGGCGCGATACCCACGATCGGGAGCGCTGCGGCGAGGTTGCCGATCGGCAGAAGACCCCGCTGCAAGAAGGGCGAGCGGTCGATGGCGATTGCTGTCAGGATCGCGGCGCCGCAGCCCATGGCGAACCCGGGCAGGACGGATTTGATCACCGTCTGCACGAAGTCGGCCCAGAGGATGTGAGGGTTCGTGACAACAGCCGCCCAGATAGACGAGGGGGCGGGGAGGATGACGCCGGGGATTTGAAACTCGCGAACGACGAGTTCCCAAAGCAGCAGCAGCGTCGTCCCGAAGAGAACGGGCGAGAAGAGGCGACTGATCTTTGCGTCCAACCGGGCGACTGCAGTGTTGAGGAACCAGGCTAAGACCCAGATCGCAGCCAAAATCGACAGCCCCTCCCACACAACTCCAGTGGGCTCTCGACGCAACGCCGATAGGGTGATCCCCAAGAACACAACGACCAGGACCGCTCTTCGTTCAAAGCGCGACGGCTGATCTTCTCTCAGGAGCGCAGTTGCGATGGAAACATTTTCCCTCCGGAGAGTTCTTCGTGCAGGCAACAAAACCGGCGCGGAGATCGCCACAATTGTTGTCCCAATGATAACTGGGTCGCCCCAAAGCAAGTTTGTTGAAACTGAAACTGGCACGACCAGCACTAGGAAGGCGATTAACCGAATGGCCTTCGTCACCGCGCCAACCCCATTCGGCCCAGCACCACCCGCTGCACCAGACCGATGGCCCCAACCATCAGCCCGGCGCAGATAGCCGCTCCGATCAGGGCCGACCAGATGATCAGGACCTGCCCATAATAGCTGCCGTTCAGCATCCGCGCGCCGAAGCCGCCTTGGGAGCCTGTGGGGAGCTCTCCGATGATGGCGCCTACCAGTGCGATGGCGATGGCGATCTTGAGGCTGGCAAAGAGGTAGGGCAGCGAGGATGGCCAGCGGAGCTTCCAGAACACCTGCCATGCGCTGGCGTTATAGGTCCGCATCAGGTCCAGCTGTATGCGGTCAGGGCTGCGCAGTCCTTTGACCATGCCGACGACCACCGGGAAGAAGCTCAGATACGCGGATATCGACGCCTTCGCGATCAGGCCCGAGATCCCGATGTTGTAGAGCACCACGATGATCATCGGCGCCACGGCCAGGATCGGGATCGTCTGGGAGGCGACTACCCAGGGCATGACGCTGAGGTCCATTGCCCGGTTGTGCACGATCCCCACCGCCAGCAGGATCCCGAACGCTACCCCCATGGCAAAGCCCAACAGGGTCGCCGAGAGCGTGATCCACGCGTGGTGGAAGAGCGAACGCTTTGAGTTGAACCACGCGTCCAGCACCGAGTCGTAGCGCTTGGACACCCGCTGCCCAAAGGTCGTCGCCCAAAGCTCCGCGGCCACCTGGTGGGGCGCGGGCAGCACGGGGCGATCCTGGGACATTGTCGCAGGGATAATCTGAGCCCACGTGATCTCGGTGCCCGCGCGGGCGGCCTGATCCCGTTCCCACTTCGCATTCAGACCAACGGCACCGACGTACCAGAGCGCGATGATCACGGCGCAGACGGTGAGGATGGGTAGAACGGATCGCATTACTCCGGCGCCCATCGATAGAGGATATCCGGCAGGCACTCCTCGTTGTCGCCGTCGGTCCTCTGGATCTCGGTAAAGCCTTCGCGCACGTAGAAACGGCGTGCCTCGCTGTTCGCGACGAACGTCCACAGATCCAGCCCCGATGGCCATCTCCCCTTCGCCATATCGAGCAGATCCTTTCCGATCCCCTCCCCACGAGTCTGCCCGTCGACGTAGAACGTCGTGATATGAGCGTCAGGCGGATCGATCCCGATGAACCCCACAACCCGACCTTCGCGCTCGGCAACCGTCACATCGCACTTGGCCAGAACGGCGTCTCGGTAATGTCTTTCAACATTCTCGGGCGAATGGCACCGCGGCATCCAGTCGGTTGTGTCGATCCAGGCGTTGAGGATACGTGCGCACGCCGACGCATCCTCCGGATCGCCCGGGCGCAAGGTGACAGCTCCTACCACGGCCCCTCGTCCAGATCGGTCCACTGGAGCTCCTGATCCAGCGAGCAGCCCCAGAGAAACAGCAGCAGGATCGGGAGGCCTAGCGTGAACAGGAAGACCGCGGTGGCCAACGGCACGAAGATCCCGACGACGGCCATGAACAGGATGCTGCCGCCCGTGAAGCGGGCCCAGAACCCACAGATCTCGCGCGCCTGTTGCAGGAACTGACGGAAGGGTTCGGTCCTCGTGCGATCTGAGTTCATCGTTGCCTCCTTCTCGTACGTTCACCCCGTCACGACGGGCGACGGGGTGTGTCCGAAGCTTGTCATCCCGGCCAGCGCTTCGGGGCCACCGTAGGCCGCGAGCCGCCGGCGCTGATCGGCAAAGGCCTCGGCGCTCACGGCGTCAGGGTCGCAGATTGCGCGCAGCTTCGCCAAGCCCTCCCTCAGAGTAACAGCCCGGCATGGGTCCCCGGCAAGGTCCGAAAGCTCGTGCGGGTCGTCGCTCAGGTCAAAGAGCTGCGGGCGCATGCCCACGTAATGCACATACTTCCAGTTGTCCCAACGAACCATGAAAGTGCCCGTGGAGGATCCACCATCATGGTATTCGCTGAAGGCGGACCGGCCCGGGTCGTCGGGGGCGGACGCCAGGGCGCGCAGATCTTCACCGGGCAGGTTCGGGTCGGGTGCAAGACCGGCCGCCGCCAGCGCCGTTGGACCCAGATCGATCAGGCTGGCCGGCGTCGTGCGGCGGCCCGCGGGCACGTCAGGGCCTGCGGCGATCAACGGCACCCCGGCCGAGCCTTCGTACATCACCTGCTTCGTCCAGATCCCGTGATCGCCAAGCATCTCGCCATGATCCGACGTGAAGATGACCAGCGTGTTGCGGGCCAGGCCTGACGCCTCAAGCGCGGCCATGACCCGGGCGATCTGGTCATCAACGAAGCGGCAGAGGGCGAGGTAGGCCGCCCGCGCCTCGGCCACACGCCCCAGCGTGAAGAAGCGGTCGTAGTCGTAGAAACCGGCAAGGTTCAGCAGCTCGGGATGCGTGGGACGTGCCTCCGGCGCATAGGCGATCGGGGGTGGGATCTCTCCGGGATCGAACAGGTCGCGGTAAGCCTCCGGCGCTACCAGCGGATAGTGCGGGCAGGCCCAGGACACGAAGGCGCCCCATGGCGCTGTGTGCCGGGCCGGATCGGCCAGAAAGGCGCACGCCGCTTCGGTCGTCGCGCAATCATAGGTCATGTACGGACTGCGGCCGTAGCCCACATCCTCGGCGAACTCCGAGGTTTGGTCGTAGGTCCCTTCGCCACGAAGCAGGGCCGGGGGCCAGCCGACGCCGTCGACGATGTGCATGGGGTGGACCTGCTTGGCAAAGCCGGTGTTGGCCTCGGCATCCAGAAAGTGGAGCTTGCCGAACGACGTCACGGGTTGCCCGGCTACACCCAGCGCATGCATCCACGACCGGGGTTGGCCCGCATAGCCCGTGGCGCTGTCCCAGACGCCAGTATCGTACACATAGCGTCCCGTTGCGATGGCAGCGCGGGCGGGGATGCAGATGGGGGACGGCGTATAGGCATTGGTGAAGACAGTGCCGGTGGCCGCCAGCGCATCGAGCGCCGGCATGGTGCGCGCATCACCGCCCAGGCAACCGGGGACGTCGCGACGCATCTCGTCCGCAATCATGATCAGAACATTGAGCGGTTCAGTCGTCATAGCTGTGTCCCGCGCGCAGGCCCTCGCGGACGCGGTGGGCGACTTCAAGGAACTCGGGCGTCTCTCGGATGTCTAGTGGCCGTTCCCTCGGCAGCGGACTGTCGATGACGTCGATGATCCGGCCGGGGCGTGGCGACATGACGACGATGCGGGTGCTGAGATACACCGCCTCGGGGATCGAGTGGGTGACGAAGCAGATCGTCTTCGACGTCCGCGCCCAGAGCTCAAGCAGCTGTTCGTTCAGGTGATCCCGCACGATCTCATCCAGCGCGCCGAAGGGCTCGTCCATCAGCAACAGATCCGCGTCGAACGCCAACGCCCGAGCAATCGAGGCCCGCTGTTGCATGCCCCCGGACAGCTGCCACGGGAACTTCTTGGCGAAATCGCTGAGGCCCACCAGGTCGAGCACGCGTTTGACGCGGTCCTTCTTCTCGGCTTCGGCGAACCCCATGATCTCGAGCGGGAGACGCACGTTCTTCTCGATGGTCCGCCAGGGGTAGAGCCCGGCCGCCTGGAACACATAGCCATAGGCACGCGTGAGCCGAGCCTCCTCCGGCGACATGCCGTTGACCGTGATCGAGCCCCCGGTCGGCTGCTCCAGATCCGCGATCACCCGGAGGAAGGTGGTCTTCCCGCAACCTGACGGTCCGATGAAGCTCACGAAGTCGCCCGCCGAGACCTCCAGGTTGACGTCCGACAGCGCATGCACCGGGCCATCGTTGGTCTGGAAGGTGAGGTTGAGGGAGGAGGCTGAGATAACGCTCACGAACCACCCCCTTGGCCCCCTGTGGTCGAGTTCTCTAGAGGTGACGGGAACCGCGCCTGCAACTCACGTCTGAAGAACTTCTCGGTTGGAAAGTACAGAATGGAGAACACTGCGCCAAACAGAAGATTAGGCGCCATCGACCACACGTTCAGCACAGCGCTTGGCCCTCCAACCAAAAGGGACGCGCAGACGATCGAACCAATGTACCAAACCCAGGGACTTCGATTTGGCATGAGCGAGCTCAGTAGCCCCACGAGAGACCGGTAGATGATGAACGGGATGAGCAGAGCACTTGAAATCAACGTCCAGCCCCCATGCACATGTTCGATCCAGTCGCCGAAGCCAGATTCCTGTCGGCCCATAGGAAACAAGATCGTGATTGGCGTCACCATGCACGCGCTGACCAACAGGTACGTCACCAGCATTGATATCAGGAACCGAAGGATCGGCGGCAACCGATCACACCCCGCTCGGGATGTTCGTCGGGTCGCGCATGACCTTCCTCGGGGCCGTCAACTCCTTCCATCGGGCAAGCGCCTCGTGGACAGCTGGGAAGGCGGGGCGTGGCACAAACCGGCCTCGGCCAGGGCGGGGCTGCGAGTTCTTGCCGTGCTCCCAGATCACCTCGCCGCGGGATAGCGTGTAGCGGGCCTGGGCCGTGACCTCGATCCCCTCGAAGACGTTGTAGTCGATGATCGATTTTTGGGTCGTGGCGCTGATCGTCTTGGTGATCGAGGGATCCCAGACCACCACGTCCGCGTCCGCGCCTTCGACGATGGCGCCCTTCTTGGGGTAGATGTTCAGGATCTTGGCGATGTTGGTAGACGTGGCCGCCACGAACTCGTTCTTGGTCAGGCGGCCCGTTTCCACGCCGCGCGTCCAGAGCACGGGCATTCGGTCTTCCAGCCCGCCGGTCCCGTTCGGGATCATGGGAAAACCCGCCAACCCCATGCGCTTCTGCTCGGTCGAGAACGCGGCATGGTCCGTCGCGACCACCTGCAGCGAGCCCGCCGCCAGTCCGGCCCAAAGACCGTCCTGATGCTCCTTGCCCCGGAAGGGCGGCGACATCACGCGGCGCGCGGCATAGTCCCAATCCTTGTCGAAGTATTCCGACTCGTCGAGCACGAGGTGCTGGATCAGCGGCTCGCCATACACCCGCATGCCCTTCTGGCGAGCGCTCCGGATGGCTTCGTGCGCCTGCTCGCACGAGACGTGCACGATGTACAAAGGCACCCCGGCGGCATCCGCGATCATGATCGCGCGGTTGGCAGCCTCGCCTTCAACTTCGGGGGGGCGCGAGAACGCATGGCCCTCGGGGCCGGTCAGCCCCTCCTCCATGTACTTCTCCTGCAGCGCCGCCACCACGTCGCCGTTTTCGGCGTGAACCAGCGGCATGGCACCCAGCGCCGCGCACCGGCGGAAAGACGCGAACATCTCGTCGTCCTCGATCATCAGGGCGCCCTTGTAGGCCATGAAGTGCTTGAAGGTATTGACCCCTCGCTTGACGACCTCGGCCATCTCGGTGTGGATCTTCTCGTTCCAGCCGACAATTGCGCAGTGATAGCCAATATCGACGCAGATCTGGTCCTTGGACTTCTGGTCCCAGCTGTCCACGGCCGTCAGTAGCGACCCGTCCTCGCCGGGCAGCACGAAGTCCACCAACATGGTGGTGCCGCCCGTTGCCGCCGCCCACGTGCCGGACTCGAACGTCTCGGTCGCAGTCGTGCCCATGAAGGGCATCTCGAGGTGCGTGTGCGGATCGATGCCTCCAGGGATGACATAGGCATCCGAGGCATCAACGATCTCGTCGCCGGTGAGGTTCTCCCCGATGGCAGCGATCTTCTCGCCCTCGATCAGGACGTCCGCTTTCCAGGTCCGGTCCGCCGTGCAGACCGTGCCGCCCTTGATGACTTTCGACATGTGTCGTCTCCCTTGTCGAGCGTCAGGCCGCGGCATAGACCCCGGTCAGACGCAGCCCAACTCCACCAGCGCCTTCGACGCCCCGTTCAGTGAAAAGCGGATATCGCCGAACGCAGGGCTCGAGATCGTTATGGTCGAGCCACGTTGCATGGCGCGGACCAGCCGGTCCGTCGGTTTGAACAGATAGCCGCCAGACTGGTCCACGCCAAAGCCTTCGAATGGCACGGTGCCGATGGACTCGCGGCGAATGGTGCTCGAGCGTCCCCGGACCACGGCGCTCAGGTTGATGGCCTCGCCCCGGAAGGCATCACGCGGCAGCTGATCGCGTTCCAGCGAGAGCTTGATGCCGCGTCCCAGATCGCCGGGGCGGCAGTCAGCGACGAGGTTCATCCCGGCGGTCGAGCCCACCACTGCCTCGCGCCATGCGATGGTGGCTGTGGACAGGGTCGGGTTTCCGGCACCGTCGTTATTGCGCATGGTCCAGCGGTCTGCAGGCGCGGGCGGGACATCGGGGCGGGTGAAGCCAACCTGGTTCGTGGCGGCACAAGCCGCCAGGACGGCAGCCAGAAGCAGGGGGCCTAGGGTACGGCGAACGATTTTCATGGTCTCACTCCATAGCTTGGGAAAATTTGAGCTGGAGAACGTTAACCATATTGCATGCCCGGCGATGTGACGAGTGATTCAAGTGAGCAGGTTGTGGACGACGATCTTCTTATCTCTATTCAGGACGTCGACCTTCCAGGCCCGATCCGCGTTGACGAGGGTGTCGCCCATGATGACTTCAATCATTCGTCCCTCCTAGTTGCATCCGAATGAGAAAACGGCCCTTAGCGGGTCGCTCTGCTTCACCGCGCCGACTGTCAGAGTGCAATTCTCACCATCTGCGGATCCGAACGGAACCAATTTCGGAGGACGCGTTGAAATCACCTTGCCGGCAAGCGTTCCCCGCAAGTAACCGTCGGCCGCGATACGGCTTAAGACCAGCGTAGCGCCCGTTTGACAGTGCGATTGCGCTCCGCCGACCTCCAGTTCAAAGACTTCGCCGTTGGGTGTGCAGCCGTTACTTGTTTCTGCGACTCCCAAGCGCTGACGCTCTTCTGCGCGTCCCTCTACACGTCCTCGCTCAAGCAAAGCTTCCTCGTTGAGGGAGATGCTCCATTGCTGGATACCATACCCAAACGCAATGCCCGCAAAGAAAGCTCCGATACCAACCGCAACGAGCGTTGTTGGTGTCTCTTTCATCAGCCACTCACTCCACAATCCCCGCGGTCTCCACAACCGCGTGGAACAGGACATCCGTGCCTTTGGCAGCCCATTCGGGCGTGATTTCTTCGGCCTCGTTGTGGCTGAGGCCGTCGACGCAGGGGCACATGATCATCGACGTGGGCGCGATGTTGTTGATCCAGCAGGCGTCGTGGCCGGCGCCAGAGACAATGTTCATATGGCTGTAACCCAGCCGCTCGGCGGCGTTGCGCACAGCGGTCACGCAGCCCTCGTCGAACGCCGGGGGATCGAAGCTGCCGACGATCTTGGTCTCCATGGTGCAGCCGAGCGCCTCGATCAGCTTGGGGGCCTCGGCCATCAGCTCATCGACCATGGCCTGCAGCGTCTCCATCACGTGACTGCGGAAATCGACCGTGAAGACCGTCTTGCCCGGGATGATGTTGCGGCTGTTGGGATAGACCTCGATATGGCCGATGGCGCCGACGGCGTTCGGTTGGTGCTTCATGGCAATTTCATGCACCAGCTCAGTGACTTGCGCGAGGCCCCGGCCTGCGTTGACGCGCATCTTCATCGGCGTGGAGCCTGTGTGGCTCTCCTTCCCGGTCACCGTGAACTCGATCCAGCGGAGCCCCTGGCCATGGGTGACGACGCCGATGTCCACGCTCTCAGCCTCGAGGATCGGGCCCTGTTCGATGTGCAGCTCGAAGAAGGCGTGCATCTTGCGTTGGCCGACGGGCTCGTCGCCCTCCCAGCCGATGCGTTTCAGCTCGTCGCCGAAGCGCTTACCGTCCGCATCGGTGAGGTCCTTCGCCCATTCTTCGGTGTGGATGCCCGCGAAGACGCCCGACGACAGCATGGGCGGGGCGTAGCGTGTGCCCTCTTCGTTGGTCCAGTTGGTGACTACGATGGGGTGCTTGGTCCTGATGCCTAAGTCATTGAGACTGCGAAGGACTTCCAATCCGCCCAGAACCCCCAGCACGCCGTCGTACTTGCCGCCGGTCGGCTGCGTGTCGAGGTGCGAGCCGACATAGACCGGCAGCGCGTCAGGGTCCGTGCCCGCCCGCGTGGCGAACATGTTCCCCATGGTGTCGAGGCCCATCTCGCACCCGGCGTCTTCACACCATCTTTGGAATAGGGCCCTACCCTCTGCGTCCGCATCAGTGAGCGTCTGGCGGTTGTTGCCACCTGCGATCCCGGGCCCGATCTTGGCCATCTCCATCAGGCTGTCCCAAAGCCTGCCACCGTTGATTTTCAGGTTCTCGCCGGGGGCTGCCATGGGGGCCTCGCTTCTCTTGACCGATTGGTAAAACCGACGCTACCAAGGCTCGGATTAGGGTCAAGGGGAAATCGGGGCAAGCTGTTGAGCGAGCGCAAGATCACCCGTATCCAGCTGGAGAACAAGGCAAAAATCCTCTCCGCAGCAACCAAGGTGTTTGCCCACGACGGCTTCCGGGGCGCCACGGTCGACGCCATCGCGAAGGTGGCGGGGATGTCGAAGCCCAACCTGCTCTACTATTTTCCTTCGAAGGAGGCGATCTACCGCGATCTGCTGGAGGACCTGCTGGACGCCTGGCTCGACCCGCTGCGCGAGATGAATCCGCGTGGCGAACCTACGCACGAGATCACCGCCTACATCCAGCGCAAGATCGAGCTCGCCCGGGATTACCCAACGGAATCAAGGCTCTTTGCAGGCGAAATGCTTCGTGGGGCACCGATCCTGAACGACATTCTGGGCGGGGGTCTCAAGGCCATGGTCGACGAGAAGGCCGAAATCCTGCGGCAGTGGTCTGCCGAGGGGAAGATCGCCCGGATCGACCCTTACCACCTGATCTTCGCGATTTGGGCAACGACGCAGCACTATGCCGACTTTGACGCACAGGTGCGGGCGGTACTGGGCGATGAGGGCGAGGGCCGTTTCCACGACGCTGCAACGGCCCTGACGCAGATCTTTCTCTACGGGTTGAAGCCTCGCTAGAGGACCCAATGCGTTCCTGACTAGACGGTCAAGTTCCAGGTACCATTCGTTAACCAGCAGGTGTTGGCGCTGTCAAAAACCCTGTATTGCAGGCGTATTGCATCCGTATTGCTCGCGTATTGCAGGCGTATTGCAGCTGTATGTACACAAAGTCGACTTGGGCAGCGCGCGGTCAGTCCTTCAAAAGGATCAGAAGCGCCCCAATCGTCGCCGCCACGCCAAGCCAGACCGGCAGCGCGACCCATCCGTGTCCCAGAAGTCCCTCCCACAGGATCACAAAGCTGGGGACGAGATAGCCGTAGGCCATGACCTTGGCGGCAGGCAGGCGCAGCGTTGCGAACTGCAGCAGGAAGAACGTAATCGCGGTGGCAGAGATCGCGAGGTAGAAGACCGCCGCCCAGGCAACCCCCGGAAGCGCCAGCCAATCCGTCTTCAGAACATCGCGCCAGCCCCATACCAGCGTGACCATCAGTCCCCCGCAAATGCCGCCGAAGGAATAGACGATCAGCGGCTCGCCCCGGTTCAGAAGACGGCTCATCGGCGTGTAGAGCCCGTGCAGCGCACAGCCTACGATGAACAGCTGCTCGCCAGTTCCGAGGTCCATCTGCAGAAACGCACCGATGTCGCCACGGAAGATGACCCACAGCGCTCCGACCGCTGCCAGGACTAGCGCCGCTGCCATCCGTCCGGTGGTGATCTGGCGCATCAGCAGCCAGCCAAAGCCAGCCGCCATCAGCGGCGTCAACGTGAAGACGGCCGCGGTTGAAACAGCGTCCGTTCGCTGCAACGCGTCGAACATCAGGATGAAATAGAGCGCCAGCAACCCGCCGAAGACCGGATACCGCCAGAAGGCGCGGAAGTGAGCCGCTCGCATCGTCGATGCCGCCAGCACTCCCATGACACCGGCCCCCAGCACGAACCGCGCCGCCGTCAACGCTGCGGGCTCGATATGCGGTGCGGCCAGATCCCCCAGCGAGAACGAAACCGAGATCAGCACCGCAAATAGCAGCATCGCCGCGTGGCCTTGCAGGGCGGCACGCCTGCCTTCGGTATGCTCGGAAGAGGGGGTCACGTCACTCGCCTGAAGCCGAAACGGAGCCACAGGCTATGGCACCACAGGGCGATCGTGTCGAGCAAGGTGCCTCTGCGAGGTGACGCAACGTCAATATAATTCATCTTCATATTCTAGTTGACTGTCAAATTGACATTTACTAGATTGAGTCCCGAGACGAAGAGCCCACAGCAACGAACGGGAGGCGAGAAATGCAGGAGCTTGACGAAGCACGCCGGCGCTACGCCCGTTTGCTGGAGCGGCTCACAAGTGAAGGCCCGCTCGACCAGCAGATCAAGGCCAACCTGCGCGAAGCGATCAAGGCGCTGGATGCGAAGATCAAGGCGAGCGGCACGTGAGGCGATGACAGGCAATCAAGACCCGCCGGGAGAGTAGAAACCCGGCGCCACGATCCTCCGGCATGTTGCCCCACCCGTCCGGAGGGATGGCGGCCGGGGCAGGTTCAAGGTCCCCTATCCACCTGCCCCGGTCGTTTGTGTGATTAGCGTACCCACCGCATCGTTGCTTGCGGTCTGCCCCTTCGGTTGCGGTGGCCGGGGCAGACCTGTTTTGTGAAAGTTGCGTATGCGTAGTTGACGGTCCGCGTGAGTTTCTGGACCGGCGTAAAGTTCGAGTGGCGTAGTGTTCGAGTGGCGTATGTAGATTGAGGGTCGCACGTCGGGTGTTATTCGGCTGCGACCCTGGCAGGGTTGTTCGGATGCCCGGTCCAGTCTCCGTGATCATCGCTGACGATCGCGCCCGTCCGCGGGTCGGTGGCGCCCGCAGGCAGGCGTTCCATCGTGATACAGGCCTCGACCGGGCAGACGTTCACACACAGGTTACATGCCACGCATTCTTCGTCGATGACGGTGAAGACCCGGTCCTCAGACATGGCAATCGCCTGGTGCGAGGTATCCTCGCAGGCCGCAAAGCAGCGCCCGCACTTGATACAACTGTCCTGGTTGATCCGT
This sequence comes from Pseudomonadota bacterium, assembly GCA_039033215.1. Lineage (GTDB taxonomy): Bacteria > Pseudomonadota > Alphaproteobacteria > Rhodobacterales > Rhodobacteraceae > Thermohalobaculum. The sequence goes on from JBCCDA010000002.1 coordinate 80,278, forward strand.
GCCTTGGTGACGTAGTTGAGGTTGAGGTACTGCCAGTCGGTGACGTTCGGGGTCGCGCGTCCGATGATGGCCGAGAGGTCGGTGTGGCCGTTGTCCTCCATCCACATCTCCAGCCCCGCGGTCAGCTCCTTGATGATGCCGAACCCGTAGGTCATGGCCGCTGTGCAGACCTGAACGTTCCCGGCGCCGAGGGCCATGAACTCCGCCGCATCGCGCCAGGTCGTGACGCCCCCGATGCCCGAGATGGGCAAGCCCCGGGTCTCGGAATCGCGAGCGATATCGGCCACCATGTTGAGCGCGATGGGTTTGACAGCCGGGCCGCAGTAACCGCCGTGGCTACCCTTGCCGTCGATCATCGGCTCTGGGCTGAAGGTGTCTAGGTTGACCGAGGTGATCGACGAGACCGTGTTGATGAGGCTGACTGCATCGGCGCCGCCCTGGTGCGCGGCCCGCGCCGGGTAGCGGATATCGGTGATGTTGGGGGTGAGTTTCACGATCACGGGCATCCGGGTGCTCTGTTTGCACCAGCGGGTGACCATCTCGATGTATTCGGGCACCTGACCGACGGCCGAGCCCATGCCGCGTTCCGACATCCCGTGCGGGCAGCCGAAGTTGAGCTCGATCCCGTCGGCGCCCGTATCCTCGACCAGGGGCAGGATGGCCTTCCATGCCTCCTCCTCGCAGGGGACCATGAGGCTGACGACCATGGCGCGATCGGGCCAGTCGCGTTTCACCTGCTTGATCTCGCGGAGGTTCACCTCGAGCGGCCGGTCGGTGATAAGCTCGATGTTGTTGATGCCTAGCACACGGCGGTCCGCGCCATAGATCACACCATACCTGGGGCCGTTGACGTTGACGACGGGCGGGCCGGCTTCGCCCAATGTCTTCCAGACGACCCCGCCCCAGCCCGCCTTGAAGGCACGCACGACGTTGTATTCCTTGTCCGTCGGCGGCGCCGAGGCCAGCCAGAACGGGTTGGGCGATTTGATGCCCACGAAGTCGTTGCGGATGTCAGCCATGGTTAGCTCCCGTGTTCGAGTGGGCAGGTGGTTTTGCTCAGTTCCCAGATCTCCGACAGAGCCCTCCGACCTTCAGGCTCGATCGACCATTCTCGATGCCATACATCGCGGTCTGGCTCAGGCGTCGGAGGTGCATCAGCCCAACCCTTCTCGGCAAAGGATTCAAGGATCCGTTCGGTTCCGCTTCCGCTCCGAGCAAAGAGAGTCGTACCAGGCAGATCGAATCCACCTATTTGTCCAGCCTGGGTAATGAAGTCAGTGCTTGTTGCGCGAACAGCAAACATCTGACGCTCTTGGGCCGGCATGCTGCAGAACTCACGCAAACCAAGTGTGACTTGCGGACTGGGTTCCGTGACGCACGCTGCGGTCGCCAAAAAAAGCGCGGAAAGTCCTGAGGCCTTTGTACGTCTGGCGTGCATCAAACCTCCAGCATCACGTCGAAGCCGCCGAAGATCATGCGCTTGCCGTCCATGGGGATGTCCTTGAAGGTCTCCTCCATGCGGGGGTCGGCCATGGCGGCTTCCATGCCCTTGTCACGGGCCTCCTTCGAGGGCCAGCGCATGAAGCCGGTAACCACCGTCTCGCCGTCCTCCAGCTTCACGGCCATCGGGAAGGACGTGAGTTCGCCGTCGGGCACGTCGGTTCCCCAGCATTCAGCGACGGCGAGCACGCCGTGTTCCTTGAACAGCGCTGAGATCTTGGTGGCGGACGCGATGTAGGCGTCTTTCTTGTCGTTTGGCACGGGGGCCACGAAGAACTCGATGTACGACATTTCCAACTCCTCCTCAGGGTTTGCGGAAGACCATTTCCCAAGGGCCGACAGTCCCTTCGATGATCGCCTCGGCGATGTTGCCATATTTTTGCGGCGCCGTCGGGCCCATCAGCAGTTGCAGTCCGACGGGCGGCGGCCCGCCCCGTTTTTCAGTCGCTGCCATCACCTTCTTGAAGAAGGCGACGGCGTAGTCGCCACGATCCCGCTCGGCCTCCAGCGTGAGCCCCGCACCGGTGGCGGCATCGCGGTAGGCCTGCGGGTCCGTCACGAACGAATGGTCCGCGCTGCTCGCCCAGGGCACGGGGAAGCTGAGCTCACCGTCCCTTCGCAGCATGATGTCGAAGAGCGCGAACTGCCCGCCCGGCGCCAAAACGCGCGCGACCTCGGCGAAGAGCGCGGGCTTGTCGCCGATGTTCATGCCCACGTGGATCATGGTCGCGAGATCAAAGGCACCGTCGCCCACGGGCAGGTCCAGCGCGCTGCCCTGCAGGAAGACGGCGCTGCCCTGAAGGCCGACCATCTCGGTCAGTGCATGGGCCGTGTCGACGAAGGCGGGGGTCAGGTCCACCCCGGTGACATGCGCCCCGTAGGCCTGGTGGATGAAGCGGGCCGTGCCCCCGATACCGCATCCGATGTCCAGCACCCGGGTCTGCGCGGTAATCCCGAGCGGCGCCAACAGCTCCTCGGTCGCCTCCAGCCCGCCGGTGTGGAATTCGTCGACCCCCTTCAGATCATCGGGCCGCGGGTGGTCGGCATCGGCGCCCGCCTGGACCAGGCCATTCCGGATGGCCGCCACGAGGTCCCCCGTCGTGTAGTGGGTCGAAACGGTATCTTCGAGCACAGTCATGGCATCCCCCTTTGTTCTGGATGCCCTAGCCTACCATCAGCCGAGCGCGCGATGGATGGATTCCGCCGCGTCCCGCCCTTCAGCGACCGCGGTAACGGTCAGGTCGTCCCCGCCCACCGCACAGTCACCCGCCGCCCAGACGCCGGGAAGCGAGGACCGGCCCTCGGCATCGACGGCGATCTTCTGGCCTTCCAGTGTCAGGTCGACGGGGTTGATGAGGGTCTGCCCGATCGCTTTCAGCACATGATCCGCCGGCAGATCGGTGGTCTCGTCGGTCGTCTCCAGCCCGGTGGGGCCGGGGCGCGTGTAGGCGAGGCGGATGCCCGTCACGGCGGTGTCGCCCAGGACGGCCACGGGGGTCAGATGCTCGCGGATTGTGACACCCTTGGCGGCGGCGAGTTCCTGCTCGAACTGGCTGGCAGGCATCTCGGCGCGGGTCCGGCGGTAGGCGATGGTGACCGTCTCGGCCCCCAGAAGCTTCGATTGCACGGCAGCGTCGATGGCAGTCATGCCGCCGCCGATGACAACGACGTTACGGCCAACGGGGATCGTCTCGGGCGCGTCCTGACGCACCCGGGCGATGAACTCGACAGCGTCCTCGACACCGGGCAGACCCTCGCCGTCCGCGCGCAGGGCGTTCACGCCGCCCAGCCCCATGGCAAGAACCACGGCATCGTGGAAACCGGTGAGATCGAAGAGATCGAAGTCGCGGCCAAGTGCGGAGCCTGTATTGATCTCGATCCCGCCGATCGACAGCAACCAGTCAAGTTCAGCTTGTGCGAAGTCGTTGACGGTCTTGTAGGCGGCGATGCCGTATTCGTTGAGGCCACCCGCCTTGGTCCGCGTATCGTGGACGACGACGTCGTGGCCATACATCGCCAGGCGGTGCGCGGCGGCGAGCCCCGCGGGCCCGGCACCGACGATCCCGATGGTCTTGCCGGTATCGGACGCACGCGCAAAGGGCTGCTTGCCGGTCGCCATGACCGCATCGGTCGCATGGCGCTGGAGGCGGCCGATCTGCACGGGCTCATGCTCGGCGGCCTCACGGACGCAGGCCTCCTCGCACAGGGTCTCGGTCGGGCAGACGCGGGCGCACATACCGCCGAGGATGTTCTGCTCGAGGATTGTCTTGCCCGCGGCGCGCGGCTGGCCCGCGGCGATCTGGCGGATGAAGAGCGGGATGTCGATGGCGGTCGGGCAGGCGGTCACGCACGGCGCATCATGGCAGAAATAGCACCGGTCGGCGGCGACCTGAGCCTCGTGCGCCGACAGGGGCGGGTGGAGATCCGCGAAGTTCTCGGCCAGGGCATCAGGCGTCAGTCGACCGGCGGTGAGGGTCATCAGGGCCTCCGATGGTGTCAGTCCCTCAGAGAGTTCCCCAGATTCGATTTTTTATCAATTGGAAAAATTTCGAGTGTCGCTTAGTCGATCCACAACCCGCGGGTACGGTGCCAGTCTTCGATGGATTGCGTGGGGTAGCCATCGAAGGACAGGTCACCGGGGCGGATATCGGCCTGTACCCAGGGTGCCTTGGACCCCAGCATCAGGTGGACCCGTTGGGGTGGCACAGGCAGCGCGGTGTCGATGGACGAGGCGAAAGGGTGGACCAGATCGGGCCACTGATCATCGTAGACCCACAGCATCGTTCCGCAGAGCCGGCAGAAATTGCGCTGGCAGGGGCCTTTGAAGCGCGCCGCGTCCTGCTCGATCATCGCCTGGAAGACGCGGATCTGGTCGCGCCCCGTCACGTCCAGCGTCGATGCCACGCCCATTAGATTGATGGCAAAACCTCCGGTCCCTGCCTTGCGGCAGATCGAGCAGTAACAAAGCTGGTAGGGATAGGGCGTGTGGCTATCGATCGAGAAACGGACGACGCCACATTTGCACGATCCCTCCAGCCGCATCGGCATGCGTCAGTTCACTTCGCCAAAGGCGCGCAGTTGCTCGGTGCGCTGGCGGGTGAGCTGTGCGAGGCAGCTATTGACGACCAGGGGCTGCATCGAGCCACCTTCGTAGGCCAGCCCCTCGACTTCGCAGGCGAGATCACGGAACGGGATCCATGCGCGCTGTGCATCGCGCAGTTTGTCGGCCGCGTCGGGACCAAGCGTCTTTGCGTAAGCGCGCGCCAGCTTGTAGGCGAGGTTCAGATCTTCATCCGCCCCCTGAAACTCACGCTGAGCGCACTGATTCATTGCCAGCTGGGTGACCGGCTCCCGGCAATCGAGGGCGTATGCGGGTGCGCTGACAAGGGTGAGAGCGAGGACAAAGCGGCGAATCATGACGGGTCTCCTTGAGGTGGGTGCGGCACGATGACCCGATCGACCTTAAGTTCCGGTCACAAGGAGCGCCCAGATCCCTGGACGCATTATCCAGTATCTCAGGCCGTCCGCTCGCGGTCGATCACGCGGGCGACAACCTTGCGGGCCGCTTCGATCCCCGCGAGGTTCGCGACCAGACGGGCGGGCGCGAAGCGAGTCGCGGCCAGCATTGCGGCGCCCTCAAGCACCAGTGCGCCGCCGCGCAAGCTGGTCAGGTGCGGTTCATCCCGCCGCCGCTGTAGATCATCCGCGATGAGCAGGGCATCTGCCGCGAGGGAGGCGACTGCCAGGGGGACGCGCACTGGCGGGGGTGCCGCGACCATGAGCACACGGGTGAGATTGCGACCCTTCTCGAGCGTCTGGCGATTTCGGCCAATCCAACCCGGCGTGACGTCGTGGACGGGGGGCACGTCGGTGCCGTCCTCGAGGATCTCGCCTTCCAGCGTTTTCTGGTCGCCCACGGTAACCTCCACAACCGCTTAACCCCATATGGGGTGATCTGAACTGAAATGACAGTAGCGGAAGACCGGGGCGAGCGCGAGCGGTCCCCTACGGGCCCCGGCGAGGGCGCTGCCCTCGCGCTCCCGAGGTATTTTGGGCCAGATGAAGGGGGTCGCTTCGGTTGGCTCAATCCACGCGGATCAGCAGTTTACCGTTGTTGCGGCCTTCGTAGAGCATGGCGATGGCACCAGGTGCGGCCTCGGCACCGTCAAGGATGTGCTCGTTCACGGCCAGTTCGCCTGACCGCACCCAATCTGCGAGGTGGGTGACGGCCTCACCGTAGCGCGCCTTGTAGTCGAGCACCAAGAAACCCTGCATCCGCGCCCGCGCCACCATCAGCTGGCGGTGCACCCGGGGACCTTGCGGAATCGGGTCCCAATCGGTCAGGGCCGCCGTCCCGCAGATACAGATCCGCGCCCCCAGCGCCAGCTTGGTCATCACGGCGTCCGAGATCGGACCGCAGGTGTTGTCGAAGTAGCAGTTGACGCCATCCGGTGCTGCCTCGGCCAGGGCCGCAGCGACGTCCTGATCACGGTAGCGGATGACGGCGTCATAACCGAACTGCTCGGTGCAGAGCTTTGCCTTCTCCTCGGTGCTCGTGATGCCCACGGTCCGGCAGCCGAGGACCTTGGCGATCTGTCCAACGGCGGACCCGACCGCCCCCGCCGCGGTCGAGACGACGACCGTCTCGCCTTGCTTGGGCTGGCAAACTTCGGTCAGGCCAAAGTAGGCGGTGACACCGTTCAGACCCAGGACACCAAGCGCAAGCGAGGGCGAGAGGTCATGTTCAAGGACCCTGCGGTCGACATCCGAGCCGTCCGACACTGCAAAGCGCTGCCAGCCGAACATGCCGGAGACCATGTCGCCGACGGTGTAGTCGGCATGGTTGCTTTCCACCACCGTGCCCACGGCGAACGAGCGCATGGCGGCACCAATAGCGACCGGCGGCAGATAGTTGGGGGCGTCGTTTGCCCAGCCGCGCATTGCCGGATCAACCGACCAGAAGGCCATCTCGACCAGGAACTGACCGTCGCCGGGGCTTTCGGCTGGGACTTCCTCGACCGCGTAGTGTTCAGCCTGCGGCACGCCCTTGGGGCGGCTCGACAGGATCACGCGCCGGTTTGTTCGCATGGTTTTTCCAATCTGCTTTGGCCGGGTCGGTCAGAGGATGCGGCGCTCGAACGACGGCATACGGTCCTCGGGCGCATCCGTGACAAGCATCCGGCCAGGCGTATGGGTGATGCAAAGGGGCGGCTTCGACGCCCGAAGCACATTCTGAGGAGTCACTCCGCAGGCCCAGAAGACCGGGACATCGCCGGGCGCGAACTCGGCAGGTTCGCCCCAATCGGGAGTCCCGAGGTCGGCGACACCGATCTTGGCCGGATCGCCAACGTGCACCGGCGCGCCGTGCGCATGATCGAAGCCGCCAGTTATCTCGATCGCCTTGTCGATCTGGGTCTCGGGGATCGGGCGCATCGACACGACCATCGTGCCCTCGAACGGCCCGCGCTTCTCCAGCGGAATGTTCGTGCGCCACATGGGCACCGTGGTGTTGGTCTCGATGTGCTTCATCGCGATCCCGGCCTCGGCCAGCGCTCGCTCGAACGTGAATGAACAGCCAAGCGCAAAGGCCACCATGTCATCGGTCCAGAGATCGGAGATATCGTGCACCGCCCCGGCCAGTTCACCCTGGCGATAGACGTTATAGGACGGGACGTCCGTGCGGATATCGATATCGCCGAGCATCGACATGCGCGGATCGCCCCTGCGGTCGGACATGCCGACCAACGGGCATGGTTGGCTGTTCGCTTCGCAGAACGCGAGGAAGTCGTCCGCAAAGCTGCCTTGAAGGATCGCGAGGTTGGCCTGGAGCTTGCCCGGCCCGAAGCCTGCGGTTTGGCCGCGATAGGCCCCCGCCCGGATCTGCTCCCGGATTCCAACCACAGGTTGTTTGAGCAGCGAGTGATAGTCGTTTGCGGTCATCTTGTGTCCTCCAGCTCCCAGAAACGTGCCCAAATTCGTTCGGTTTAACAATCCTATGCCCGATATTTGGGCTTTCCTTCCGCCTTGCCTCGGCTACTGTCCCACCTGCGAGGCGGGGTAAGCCCGTCCAAATAGACAGGGAAGGCTTAACACATGAAACGCGTACTTGGCGCGGCCCTTGCCGCCATGATTGCTGGCTCTATGCCCGCAGTTGCCGAAGTCGAAGAGCAGGAGTTTCTGGTCGTCGGAACTTGGGGCAACCTCTTCAACTGGAAAGAGCATGAGAGCCGCTTTTGGGGAACTGTCCTGCCCGAAGCGTCGGGCGGCAAGCTGACAGCGAACGCCAGACCCTATACAGAACTCGGCCTCTCGGGCTACGAGGTGGTCAAGCAGCTCGAACTCGGCGCTTATGATGCGGTCCACGCACTGACCACCTACACCAGCCAGGACAGCCCCGCACTCGAGGGCATTGACCTTGCCGGCGTATTCCAGGACTTCCCAACGTACCGCAAGGCGCTGACGTCTTACGAGCCCGTCATCCGCCGTGAGCTGCGCGACAAATACAATGCCGAACTCATCATGCTGTACACCTTCCCCTCGCAGCAGCTCTTCTGCAAGCTGGGCGCGGGTGAGGACGGCTCGCTGGCGTCGCTGAGCGGCAAGAAGATTCGGACCTACTCGACGTCGCTGGCCGACTTCATCGAGGGCCTGGGCGCATCATCGGTAACGCTTGCGTTCGCAGAAGCCGTACCGGCACTGCAAAAAGGGGTTGCCGACTGCGGCACCACGGGCACGTCGCCCGCCTATAACGCCAAGTGGTATCAGGTGACGACGCACAATGTGCAGGTGCGCCTGGGGTATGCGGCAACGTTCATGGCCATGAACGGCGATACCTGGGACGAGCTCTCGCCCGAGGCGCAGGCGGTCATCAAGGATTCGGCCAAGAAGGTTGAGTCCGAGATCTGGGCCTCCATCGAAGAAACCGATTCGATGGCGCTGTCCTGCATCGCTGATGGCGAATGTGCCTGGGGCGAGAACGGCGGCCTGACGCCCGTGCCAATGAGCGACGCCGACAATGTCATGATCAAGGACATTGTCGAAAACGTTGTCCTGAAGCGCTTCGCCGAGCGTTGTGGCCGCGCGTGCGCCGAGGAGTGGAACTCCACCATGGGTGAAATCGCCGGCGTGCAGGCTCCGCTGCCGGCCGAGTAACAGCAAACTTCGGGGCGGGGCCGTGCGCGGCCCTGTCCTCTTCTGACGGCGCAGGGGGCTACCTAGTATGGATTTTGGAGTACTCCTTACCGCGTTGGTAGTTGGCTTTGGGCCCGTAGTCCTTGTCGTCGTGCTCATCGCAGTCAGTGTCTTCAGGATCAGGCGCGGGGACAACGTCCTCGCAGGGGTTTTTGATCGTTCTTACAACGCATTGGCCAGGATATCGCTGTGGGCGGTCTGGGCGGGTGGCATCGCACTCTTAGTGGCAGCATTCATCATCGCGATCGAAGTCGTCGGGCGGAAGATCGGCGGCACCAGCATCCTAGGACTTGTCAACTTCCCCCAATTCCGGGTGCCGGGATCGGACGAATACTCGGGCTACGTCTTCGCAGGCGCGACCACCTGGGCCTATGCCTACTGCCTGATCCACCGCAGCCACATCCGGATCGACGCCCTCTACAACGTGCTAAGTCCCCGGATTCGTGCGGTTCTGGACGTTGTCGGACTGGCGCTTCTTGGCGTCTACATCGTGTATCTCACGATCAAAGCCTGGGGTGTTTTCCTAACGAGCTGGGAGGATGGGTCGGTATCCGTGACCCCGCAGCTAACCCCAGTGTGGATTCCTCAGATTTTCTGGGTCGCGGGGCTGACCTTCTTCACGATCGTGACGCTGTTTCTGATCTTCTACACGACAGTGTGTCTGTTTGCCGGCCGAAGTGAGACGGTTCGACAAGTTGCCGGCACGATGTCGGTGGAGGAGGAAGTCGAAGAAGAGACCAAGGGCGTCAAGGAGCTCGATAAATGAAGTGGGTTCTTGGTGTTCTCAAGGCTGGATCACCTTGGTCCATAATAATTGCCCTGTTGGTTCTGATACTGGCGGCAGTGCCGGTCGGCGCCGTACTTGGCTTGTTGTCCATGGGCTTGGATGAAGTCTTCATGCGCGGCCGCCTGAGCCGCGCAATGGGTGAGTTTATCTGGGAACAACAGCGGAACTTTCTGCTGATTGCCATTCCCATGTACATACTGATGGGCGAGATCATCCTGCGCTCGGGCGTCGGGCAGCGCATGTACTCGGCCGTCGCCCTGTGGCTGAACTGGCTGCCCGGCGGTCTGATGCACGCCAATGTGGCGTCCTGCTCGATCTTCGCGGCAACCTCCGGGTCGTCGGTCGCAACCGCCGCCACCATCGGCACGGTTGCCTATCCCGAGATCGAGCAGCGCAAGTACAAGGAGAGCCTGTTCCTCGGATCGATCGCTGCGGGCGGGACGTTGGGGATCCTGATCCCTCCCTCCATCATCCTGATTTTATTTGGTTTTATCACCGACACGTCCGTGCCCGAGCTGTTCCTGGCAGGCGTCATCCCCGGTCTGACGCTCGCCATTCTGTTCCTGGTGGCCATCCTGATCGCCTGCATCATCAAGCCGTCCTGGGGCGGTGAGAAATCCGAAGCGACGTGGGCGCAGCGGATCAAGACCCTGCCGGATCTGATCCCGCCGCTGCTGCTGATCATCGGGGTCATGGGCTCGATCTACACAGGCTGGGCGACCCCGACCGAGGCCGCAGCCCTTGGCGTGATTTTCGCTTTGATTCTGGCAGTTTACTTCCGAGCACTTAGCGTCGAGATGCTGTTCAGGGCCTTTGAAGGCACCATGCGGATTACCGCCATGATCATGTTCATCATCATGGCGGCAGTCTTTTTGAACTTTATCTTGGGCTTTATCGGGGTATCCCAGGCGCTGATCGGGTTCATTGGCGATCTGGGGTGGTCGCCGCTCCAGACCATGATCGCGCTGGTCGTCTTCTACCTGATCCTGGGCATGTTCATGGAGACGCTTTCGATGCTGCTGACCACCGTGCCGGTGGTCTTCCCGCTGGTGGTCTCGCTGGAGTTGTGGGGCATGGGACCGGCGGAAACCGGCGTCTGGTTCGGCATCCTGATCACGATCCTGATGGAAACCGCCCTCATCACCCCGCCCATCGGCGTGAATCTGTATGTTGTACAAGGCATTAGACAGCGTCCAGGACCTTTTGGCGACGTTGCCTGGGGGGCCGTTCCCTTTGTCGTCATGATGATCGTGATGGTCTTCCTGCTGATCTTCTTTCCGCAGCTGGCGCTGTTCCTGCCGCAGCAGTTCTTCTGAGCGCGTCTCGCCGCACGGTGAAACGCGGCACCCAGCTTTGATGATCTGACCGATGAGGATCCTCATCAAATTTCTCCCAAACTATATGCGTGGTGAAGTTTGATGAGGATTTGGGTCGGCGGCTGCGTCTTCGCCCCTCGTCAAACACGCCGTCATCCGCCAAGCTCCCGAAGAAAGACGGGAGGATATCATGGCCAAGATCGACCGCATGGAAGTCAGTGTGCACCGGGTGCCACTGCCGCAGCCAGTCGAGGCGTTCGCCGCCGGGTTGATGGTCAACTTCGACATGGTGATGGTGCGGCTCCGGGACACCGACGGGGTCGAGGGGCTGGGTTATTCCGTCTGCCATGAAGGCCAGGGGCCGGCCATCGGGCAGATCGCGGGCGGCTCGATGCGGCCCTTCGTCGAGGGCGCCGATGCCGATCTGATCGAGGCGATCTGGCACAAGCTCTACCGCGAACATCACTACGCGGGGCGGGGGGCGCCGGTGTCCTTCGCGCTGGCGGCGATCGACGTCGCGCTGTGGGATCTGAAGGGACGCAAGCTCGGCGAGCCGCTGTGGCGCCTGATGGGCGGGTTCTCGGCGGAGGTGCGTGCCTATGCCGGGAACATCGATCTGAACTTCCCGAAGACCAAGCTGCTGGAGGGCGCCTCGGCCTCTGTCGAGGCGGGCTTTCGGTCCGTGAAGATGCGCCTCGGGCGGCCGAGCCTGGCCGAGGACCTGGACCGCGCCCATGCCATGCGCGCCCATCTGCCCGACGAGATCGAGATGATGGCCGATGCCAACGAAGCCTGGCGTGTCGATCAATGCGTCCGCGCCATGCACGGGCTGAAGGATCTGGGCATGGTCTGGCTGGAGGAGCCGATCGCCCCCGACGACCTCGCCGGTCAGGTGCACCTGCGCTCGCTGGGCCTGATCCCGCTGGCGCTGGGCGAGAACCTGCACACGGTGGCCGAGTTCACGACCCTTTTTGCCGCCGGGGCCGTCGACATGCCTCAGCCGGACCTGACAACCTGCGGCGGCTACACTCCGTGGCTGAAGGTTGCCCGACTTGCCGAGGCCAACAACCTGCCCGTCATGAGCCACGGCGCGCACGAGCTGCACATCCATTGCATGGGCGCCTGCCCGAACGCCGCTTACCTCGAATGGCACGCCTTCGATCTGGGCCGGTACATGGAGCAGCCGCTGACCGTATCCGAGGGTTTTGCCACGGCGCCCGAGCGGCCGGGCCATGGGATCACCTTCGACATGGATGCATTGGGGTCGATGGCCGTCTAGGACCAGAGCACGGGATCCTGCCAGGGTTCGGGCACCGCCAGCGGCCCTGACAGACTGTTTTCGTGAAGCACCAGCGATTGCCACGCCGGGCCCCAGTCGTCCGGCAGCTTGTAGGGCGGCTCAATCCCGTGTTCTTGCCGGAAGCCGAACCTGCCGTAGTAAGCCGGATCGCCGAGGATCAGGATCGCGACCGTACCAGCAGCACGCTCGCGCTCGATCCCATGCTGGACAAGTGCGGACCCGACGCCTTGTCGTTGATGGGTAGGGGCGACTGCGACCGGACCCAACAGGGCCACGGCTACGTTCCCGTCGACATGGCAATGGGAAAACGCGACATGGCCGGTGAGCGCGCCCGCGTCCTCTGCCACCAGGGACACCACACCCGGTGTATCGGCAAGCGCCCGCACGAGAGGCAACAGATCTTCGTCAGGAAACGCTGCGGGGTAGAGCGCCAGAACCGACGGGAGATCCTTCGGGTTTGCCTCCCGCACGCGGACGCCCATCAGGTTGACAACACCATGCCGTTCTCGCGGTGCCAGGCATCGACATCGAAGGCGACGTGATCGCCGAAGTAATCGACCGTCATCGTCTCTGGCAGATCCTCCGGGGCGTAGGTCACCTCCGCGCTCTCGATCCGGCGAACGTTGGGCTGATCGGCCACCCAGCGCTCGACCGGGAGCAGGGTCGAGCCGCGCTGCACGATGTTCCACGTGTAGTAGTGGTGCGGCACGACGATCCGCGGCGCCACTCGGTCAATCACCTCGGCGACCATGGGGTGGCCCATGACATGCTGGCTGTCGTCCACCGGCATCAGAAGGATATCGACCCGGCCGAGTGCCTCGTACACATTGTCGGGCGCGCTGTGTCGGTTGTCGCCCCAATGGCAAATCCGGAGACCACCTGTCTCGACGACGACGATCGTGTTGTCCCAGTTGCGCGAGTTGTCCGGCGGCTCCATGGGCTGGCCGCCGAAGTAGCTGTTGATCAGCTTGAAGTCGTAGGTCGCGTCCGAGGGGTCGATCGCGTGCTTGTCGGGGACGCCCTCCACCGTCACATCCGCGAAGCTCCACGTGCCGATGGGGCGGTCCAGCAGCACGTTCGCATCCAGACACTCCAGCGCGTCATGGTCGAAGTGGGCATGGGTCGAGATCCCGACATCCACCTCGGTCATCGGGAAATCGTGGAAGTACCAGTCCCACTTCGCCGTCGGCACATTGCGCCAGGGGTCGATCATCACGCTCAGCCCCCGGGGCGAGGTCACCCGAAAGGCCGATGACCCGAAGAACGCCAGTTTGACCGGCCCGCCGTCGTTTCGGCCGTGCGCAAATTCGATCATCCGGTTGTGGTTGCGGCGCGAGCGCCAAGCGCTCATCCCTTTGTCGATGCTCATTCGTCCCCTCACATGGCAAAGTGGTAGGGGTGAACGTAGCTCCCCCGTTGATCGTGCGTCCCTGCGGACCCATAGTGCTCAGCCATTGCACCCCGTCAACAGGATGCCGCCATGCCCCGTGTTCCCATCATCCCCGCAGAAGCCGTCGACGGCCGTGCCCGTGAGATCTATGACCGCGCGGGCGCCTATGGCCCGTTTGGCGGGCTGGTCGGCGTCATGGCCAACCGGCCCCCGGTGCTGGAGCACACGTTTGGCCTGCTGCTGGACCTGAAGGAACAGGGACGGCTGCCCGCACGGTACCTGGAACTGGCGCTGGTCACGGTGTCCAAGCTGAACGAGTGCACGTTTTGCGTCTCGTCTCACACCCCGCGGCTGACGGCGGCGGGGATCAGCGAGGAGGATGCGGAGAACATTCTGGACTATGCCACGGTCGAGGCGTTCGACGAGGTCGACAAGTTGGTGGTCGAGTACTCGATTGCCGTGACGAACGACTTCCACCGGGTGCGGGACGGGGTGTTTGATCGCCTGCGGGAACACTTCGAGGATGATCAGATCGTTGAGCTTACCTGGCGGATCGCGCTCTGCGGGGCGTTCAACCGCTTCAACGATGTGTTGCAGACCGAAGTCGAAGACGGCGTCGCCGTTCTGGAGCAGAGCCTGAGCACAGCCGCGGAATGACCCGTCCCTGCCTCGGCCCACTGGCGACATCCGAAGCGATCGCGTTTGCGATGCCACCCGGTGCCACGGACACGCATTTCCACATCATCGGGGCGCCGCCGGCGCATCCCTTCACGCCCGAGCGTGTCTATACGCCGCCGCCAGCGCCCGTCTCCGCCTGCCGCGAGATGCACGGGCGGCTGGGGATCGAGCGTGCGGTGATCGTCACGCCGTCCTGCCATGGCACCCACAACGAGATCACGCTGGAAGCGATCGAGGCATATGGCCCAGACAACGCCCGAGGCATTTGCGTCGTTTCACCGGATGTGCCCGATTCCGAGCTTGAGCGCCTGAATGACGGCGGTGTACGCGGGCTTCGATTGAACGTGCTGTTCGGCGGCGGCGTGGGTCTCGACGCGTTTCGAACGCTGGGACCCCGGGCCAGGGATCTCGGCTGGCATGTCCAGCTGTTGATTGATGTGAGCGAAAGCCTTGCGGACATCGAAGAGGACATCCGGGCCGTCGGCGTCGAGGTCGTTGTCGATCACATGGGACACCTGCCGGTCGGCAAGGGAACCCACGATCCCGGCTTCCAGCGTCTTCTGGGTCTGGTCTCCGATGGTCTGGCCTGGGCGAAGCTGTCGGGATGCGACCGGATCGCGACGGATGCGCCGCTCTACGAGGATGCAATCCCGTTTGCCCACGCCTTGCTGGACGCAGGGCCCGACCGGATGGTCTGGGGCACGGACTGGCCCCATGTCTCGAAGTTCGAGATCATGCCCGACGATGGGATCCTGCTGAACCGGCTGGCCGTCTATGCGCCCGATGCAGGACTCCGGAAGCGGATCCTCGTGGACAATGCGGCGCGGTTGTACGGGTTCTGAGGGTAGGGTGGGTTTCAAACCCACCCTGCGTGCGCTCAGAACGCGGTTTGACAGTCGGCAAGGCCGCTGAGCTTGCCAAGGGCGTCCTGCACGTCCTGACCCTCGAGCGCGCCTTCCAGCGCGTCGCGCACGTCGCTGCCTCCCATCCGCTCCAGCGCATCGCCGATCCCGCCCGGCAATCGGACCTGAGCCTCAGCACGTCCAACCCCTGCAAGGGCGGCGAACGCTGACTCCACCTCGGCGCCGGCGTCGGCAATCCTCTCTCCAATAATGTCGAAGGCCGTGCCCTCGTTGATCGAGAATGTCGCCGCCAGTGTCAGCGTCTGGCCGTCCTGTCCGGGCGCGATGTTCTCGAACTGCAGATCCAGAGGATCGCGGTACCGCGCCAGCAGATCGGCCAGTTCGGGCGAAAGCCCATTGGCCGCCATCGCCAGCATCTCCTCGCGGGTATACTCTTGGAACGCCAGATCCCGGATCAGGGGCTCGACCAGCGGATCGGGCAAATCCTCGATCACGAGGCTCTGTATCTGCGCCCATACTGTGGTCGGCGTATGGCCGAGCAGGATGGACGTGGTCACGCCCTTGCCCTCGCGCAGGTTCACAAACCCGTCCAGCTCGATCTCGACCGTCCCGGTCAGGCCGATCACGTTCCCTGCTACCTGCATCTGCGCATCCGGCATCCCGTGCAAGTAGACCGACTGACCCTGACACTCGACCAGCTTGGTGCGGCCCCCGTCAAAGAAGGCCCGCAACCGGTGCGTTGTCTCGGGTACGTGCAGGTCCACGGTGAAGTGAATGCGGCCTTCTTCGCGCACCAGCGAGGCATCATAATCCGCCTCGGCCTCGACCTGCCCCGTCTTGTTCCAGTTCTGGAACGCGACCGCGACGACGTCTGAATAGACCGGAAGCCGCACACCGGCATAGTAGGCGCCTGCCAGCACGGCTACCGCAAGGACCGCAAGCACAAGTGCGTACCGGATAATCCGCCAGACCCATCGCATCGTCGCGCTCCTTGGTCAGAAGTCGTGGGCGATCCCATCTTTCTCCCAATCGCCGTAGCGGGTCGGCTCCGCCCCGCCACGACCGCCCAGTTCCTTCGGCTGCTCGGGCGCCTTGGCGGCCTTGCGGCGCGCCTCGGCCTCGGCCAGTGCACGCTTGGCTGCATCGGGCAACGCCGGATCTTCCCGCTTCGTCTCGTCAGTCATATATCTCACTCCGTCTACTGGCACATATGATATCTCCGACGGAGAACTCAACGGACGGACCCATGAACCTGATCAAGACGGGAATGCTGCTTGCGGCCTTGACCGCCCTCTTCCTGACGGTTGGCTACCTGATCGCCGGTGTCGGCGGCGCCATGATCGCGCTGGTGATCGCGGTCGGCATGAACGCCTATGCGTGGTGGAATTCGGACAAGCTGGCGCTGAGGATGCACAACGCCCGGCCGGTGACGCGCGCGTCCGCGCCCGAGCTGGTCGGGATGGTGGAAGAGCTCGCGCGCAACGCCGACCTGCCGATGCCCGAGGTCTACGTGATCGACACGGCCCAGCCGAACGCGTTCGCCACCGGGCGGTCGCCCGACAAGGCAGCCGTGGCAGCCACCACGGGGCTGATTCAGATGCTGAGCCGGGAGGAGCTGGCCGGCGTCATGGCGCACGAGCTGGCCCACATCAAGAACCGCGACACGCTGATCATGACGGTTTCGGCCACCATCGCCGGCGCGATTTCAATGCTGGCGCAGTTCGGCTTTCTCTTCAGAGGCGGGCGGAACAATGCGGCCGGGATGATCGGCGTGTTGCTCGCGGTCTTCCTGGCCCCGCTTGCGGCCGCGCTGATACAGATGCTGATCAGCCGAACGCGCGAGTATTCCGCCGACCGGATGGGCGGTGAGATCTGCCGCAACCCGGTCTGGCTGGCCTCGGCGCTGCAGAAGATCTCGGGCGGGGCTGCGGGCATGGAGATGGAGACGGCCGAGAAGAACAAGGCCTCGGCGCATCTCTTCATCGTGAACCCGCTGAGAGGGCGCAACTTCGACAGCCTGTTCTCGACCCACCCGAAGGCCGAGAACCGGATTGCAGCATTGATGGCGCAGGCGCGCGAGATGGGGCTGAGCGAGCAGCTTTCCCGGCCGGATCCACAGCCCTGGGGTCAAACCCAGAGCCGCGGACCCTGGGGATGACCGCGTGAGCCGCCCCAAGGTGCGCCGCCCGGTCGCCAGGCGCCAGGACGTGCCGGGGCTGGCGGCACGGCGCGGCGCGGTCGCCCTGCTCGACAGCGTTCTGACCGCAGGTGCCATGCTCGAGGACAGCGCCGGGCACGGCACGGGTCCGGAGCGGGCGGAGGCAAGGCGCCTTGCCGATCTGACTTTGCGGCGTCTCGGGCAAGTGGACGGCGTGCTCCAGCACTTTGTCGACCGGGCGCCCCAGGGGTCGGGCCTGCAGATCCTGCGGCTTGTCGCGGCCGAACTCCTGTTCCACGGAACCCCGGCGCATGCTGCCGTGGATCTTGGCGTGCGCCTCGCGCAATCAGGCAAGGCCACCGGGCGCCTGTCGGGGTTGATCAACGCGGTCGGCCGCCGGATTGCGGAACATGGTGCCGAGATCATCGCCGAGCAGGATGCGCCCATCCTGAACACGCCTGACTGGCTGGGCGAGCGGCTGGTCGCAGATTGGGGCATGGACACGGCCCAGGCCATCGCCACAGCGCATATGCTCCCACCGCGCCACGACATCACGCTGAAGACCGAGGGAGATATCGGGCCCTTTGCGCAGGAGACCGGGGGCGAGGTGCTGCCCACGGGCTCGGTCAGGTTGCCGGGTACCCCGCAGATCACGGCGCTGCCCGGATATGCGGATGGCGCCTGGTGGGTACAGGATGCGGCAGCCTCCCTGCCGGCGCGTCTGATCCCGGAGCCCGCGGGCAAACGGGTGCTGGATCTGTGCGCGGCTCCGGGTGGGAAGACGCTGCAATTGTCGGCTGCGGGCGCAGACGTGACCGCCGTCGACATGTCCGACACTCGGATGCAGCGGCTTTTGCAGAACCTCGCCCGCACGGGGCTGTCCGCAGAGACTGCTGTAGCGGACGCAATTGCGTGGTCACCCGATGGGCTGTTCGATGCCATCCTCTTGGATGCGCCGTGTTCGGCCACGGGTACCGTGCGTCGCCATCCGGATCTGCCCCATCGCACGGATGGCAAGGGCATCGGCAAATTGGTGGAGCTTCAGTCTCGCCTGATCCATCGGGCCAGCGGCTGGCTGGCGCCCGGGGGCGTGCTCGTCTTTGCTACCTGCTCGCTGCTGCGGGCCGAGGGAGAGGATCACGCAAAGGCCATCCCGGACCAGACAGGGTTGGCAACATTCCCGGTCGAGCCCGGTGAGCTGGACGCCGAGTTCCTGACGCCGGAAGGCTGGTTGCGGACACGCCCGGACATGTGGGCGGGGCGGGGCGGACTCGACGGGTTCTTCGCGGCCCGGTTCCGGCGGGCCGCATGACAAAGTCGGCCCTGCGATGTACGCTGCGGCAACACGTCCGGGACGCAACAACGATCGAGCATCCATGAAGAGCTTCGGCCAGATCGCCGGTGCGCGGCTCCCGCGGCGGGTGAGCGTCCGTCTCGCGGGGATGGGCACCGCACCAGGCGCGCTGGTCTGGCAACCCGCACCACCCACAAGCGGCGACGCGGCGGTCGCGCGTCAGTTGTCGCGGGGGGTGCTCGTTTTCGACGGACGCATGGCCGAGACGCTGGAGCCGCATCCCTGGGATCTCAGCCCACCTGACCGGGTTTGGGAAAGCGCGCTCCATGGACACGGTTGGCTCGACGATGCTGCGGCCACGGGTGACCGCCGCTCCTGGGACCTCCTGTCCGCCTGGGTTTGGTCCTGGCTCGAACGGTTTGGCGATGGCAGCGGCCCAGGGTGGGAACCTGAACTGGCAGCGCGTCGGTTAACCCGCTGGATCGCCTATTCGGTCCGGCTGTTGAACGGCCAGCCCGGCGATCGATCAGTGGCTTTCTTTCAGGCGCTGGGCATGCACACGCGCTATGTCGACTGGCGCTGGCGCGAAACACCGGACGGACCTGCACGGCTCGAGGCGCTAGCCGGACTGGTGTACGCCCGGCTCAGCCTGGAAGGGCGCAGTCGCGATACCCTGCGCGCCATAGCCGTTCTGGGGCGAGAGGCAGACCGTGTCATCGGCCCAGACGGCGGCATCGGCAGCCGCAGCCCCGAGGATCTGTCCCGCGCTATCACGATCCTAGGGTGGAGCCTCTCCACGATGTCGGAAGCCGGGCAGACCCCCGCACCCGCCCACCTGGAAGCGTTGCGCCGGGCCGAGCCCGTGCTTGCCGCACTCCGCCACCCGAACGGCAGTTTGGCGCGGTTCCACGGCGGACGCCCTGCCCGCGTTCGAAACAGGGAACAAGAGCATCAGACCCCGGAGGCGCAGCCGTCCGCAGATCACGCGACAGCGATGGGTTTTCGCCGTGCCCGCTGCGGCACAACGGTGTTGATCCTGGACGCCGCGCCGCCCCCCGATGGGCCTCATGCAGCGACCGCGCATGCCAGTCCGCTGGCATTCGAGCTTTCCTCCGGCCGCTTCCCGCTCGTCGTCAATGCGGGCACTGGCCTTGCCTTCGGGCCGCGGGCCGCCCAGAGCGCCCGGCGCATGGCAGCCCACTCCGGGGTCGAGCTTGGCCAGCGGTGCCCGGGGCAATTGCGGGCGCCAGACGACGGTGTCGCGCGCCTCACGACCCCGGGTACGGTCCGTGCACGGGTGAACGCAGACACCCAGGGTGTCCAGCTGTTGGGCGAGAGCACGCTCTACGAACATTCGTTGGGCCTTCGGCTGGAGCGTCGGTTGCACCTCAACGCCTCCGGCTTGAAACTTTCGGGCGAAGACACCGCGCTTGCCACACGAGCGGAGACGCGGCTCCAGATGGCGACGGCATTTCCCGATCAGGCCCCGGCATGCCCGATGACGCTGCGCCTTCATCTCCACCCGAATGCCCATGCCCGCATGGCCCTGAACGGTCGCGCTGTGTCGATCCGACCGCCTGACGGCAGTATCTGGATGTTCATCGCGGATACCGATCTTCTGGACCTGGAAGACAGCGCCTACTACGATGAGGCGCAGCTGCGGCCTCGCCTCACCCGTCAGATCGTTGCCCGCACGACAATCATGGAGTACTGGGGCCGCATCACCTGGTCGTTGGAGCGTCTGCCGGAGGGCTCGAGCCCACTCTCGCTGCGCCCCGCCGACACCTGAGACTAAAGGACCCCATCATGCCGGATCTTGTGCCCGTGCGACGCGCGCTAATCTCCGTCTCGGACAAGACGGAGCTGGAGGAGTTCGGGGCACGCCTGGCCGCAGCGGGCGTCGCACTGGTGTCGACCGGTGGTACGGCCAGGGCGCTGCGCGCAGCCGGGCTCGAGGTGACCGACGTCGCCGATATCACCGGCTTCCCGGAGATGATGGATGGCCGGGTCAAGACACTGCATCCCATGGTGCATGGCGGGCTCCTGGCTGACCGTGACGATGCGGGTCACCTGGCCGCAATGGCAGAACACGGGATCGGCCCCATCGATCTGCTGGTCGTGAACCTTTATCCGTTCGAACAGACTGTCGCTGCTGGTGCCGACTATGCGACCTGCGTCGAGAACATCGACATCGGCGGGCCTGCCATGATCCGGGCGGCGTCCAAGAATCACGCCCATGTGGCGGTGATCACGGATCCCGAGGACTATGCCGAGGTGCTGGACGCGATCGAGAACGGAGGCACTACGCGCGCCCTGCGTCAGCGCCTGGCCGGGGTGGCCTATGCCCGCACAGCAGCCTATGATGCCGCGGTGTCCAGTTGGATGGCCCAGGCAACCGGCCATGAGATGCCCCGACGCCGCGCGATCGCCGGGACACTGCACCAGACGATGCGATACGGGGAAAACCCTCACCAGTCGGCTGCCCTCTACCTGGACGGGTCCAACCGGCCGGGCGCCGCAACAGCCCAACAGCTCCAGGGCAAACAGCTGAGCTACAACAACATCAACGACACCGACGCCGCTTTCGAGCTAGTCGCGGAGTTCGACCCGACCCATCCGGCCGTTGCGATTATCAAGCACGCGAACCCCTGCGGTGTCGCCGTGGGCGAGACCTTCGCTGACGCCTATCAGCGGGCGTATGATTGTGACCGCGTCTCGGCATTTGGTGGCATCGTGGCCCTCAACGGCACGCTTGATGGCACGACAGCCAGAGCGATCACCGAGATCTTCACCGAAGTGGTCATCGCCCCGCAGGCAACCGCCGAGGCGCAAGAGGTATTCGCGGCCAAGAAGAACCTTCGCCTTCTGGTGACGGGGACCCTGCCACCTGCGGATCGACGGCTTTCATGGCGGCAGGTGGCGGGCGGATACCTGATCCAGGATGTCGACACGGGGCGGATCACGGCGGACGACCTGAAGGTCGTCACCGCACGCCCACCCTCGGATGCGGAGCTCTCGGACCTTCTGTTCGCCTGGAAGGTCGCGAAGCACGTCAAGTCTAACGCCATCGTCTACGCGAAGGACGGCGCGACCGTGGGCATCGGCGCCGGGCAGATGAGCCGTGTCGATTCTACCCGCATTGCCGCGCGCAAATCGACCGATATGGCCGAGGCGCTGGGACTGCCAAGGCCCACGGTCGAAGGATCGGTCGTCGCTTCGGACGCGTTCTTCCCATTTGCGGACGGGTTGCTGACCGCGGCGGAAGCCGGTGCCACGGCCGTGATCCAGCCGGGTGGCTCGATGCGCGACGACGAGGTGATCAACGCCGCGAACGAAGCCGGCCTCGCGATGGTGTTCACCGGGATGCGCCATTTCAGCCATTGACAGAATGGACACGTCCGTTTGTTGGTCCCTGGCGGCAGGGCTGAAATGCGGGTCGCCTCGGCAACACTTGGACACGCCCTCGCGCGGTGGACCCGATCTCCTTGCATCACCGGGACAGAACCAGTATCTCCGCCCGTGTCAGGGTAACCGATCCAAACCTCGTTCCGCGGGGGGTAGCTAAGGGGCACCTGGGTACATCTACTGGTAGGGGAGGCGGCGCCATGAAAGCGGCACACCTCTTCCAACTGGGGACGGACCTGGAGGCAGGCACCACCCATGCGGAAGGTACACGCGTTGAGCGTGGATATTTGAATGTTGTTGAACAGCGTGACGTCCTGGACGAGTCGCGGGACGACCACTTTATCCGTCGTGATGGCGCGGTTTTCGCAGGCACGCATCTGATCATCGAGGTGATCGACGGCGAAGGTCTGGACTGCGAGGACCGGATCCAGCAGGCATTCCGTGATTGCGTGGACACCTGCGGGGCGACGCTCCTTCACATCCATACGCACAAGTTCTCGCCTCAGGGCGTGAGCGGCGTGGCCGTGTTGGCGGAGAGCCATATCTCGGTCCATACTTGGCCCGAGATCGGCTATGGCGCGTTCGATGTCTTCATGTGCGGCGATGCGCAGCCATGGAAGGCGGTCGAGGTACTTCGTGAGGCATTCTCGGCTGGCAGTGTCCATGTCAAGGAACTGCGCCGTGGCGAGGGCCTGGTCGAGGCGTCGGGTAGCTGAACCCCAAGCCAGCGGCCGCGTGGTCCGCAGGATATCGCGACCTGTGACAGTCGGCTGTGCCATCCATGTGATGGCGCGCTAAACATGCAATCCCTGGATTGGCCGATTTGACCAACGTTGGCGCTGATCGGTTCAATTTGACATGAATTCGGTCTATGGACCGCCGAAGCGATGTCAGGAGAGCCGATGACCACCGCCCCACCTCAGGTCCAGGTCAGGAACCTTTTCCCGACCCCCGTTGCGATCATGCCGATCCCGGGCGCCCCGCGGATCAACGAGGCATTGCAGACCCGTATCCTCGAGCGCGAAAAGACCTCTCCCGGTGTGCACCACTCGAACTGGGGCGGCTGGCAGTCCCCCACGGACTTCCCCAACTGGTGTGGGCCCGAGGGCCAGGAGGTACTCGAGATCGCCATGGAACTCGCCCGCCAGCTGACCGTCGATCGCGCGGGGCAACGCCCGAACCCCGAGTGGCGTCTGAACGCCTGGGCAAACGTCAACCGGTCGGGGCAGGGCAACGAGTTCCACACGCACCCCGGCGCCTACTGGTCGGCAACCTACTACGTTGCAGATGGCGGCGCGGCAGAGAACCCGGCCTTGGGCGGCGAGTTCGAGATCCAGGACCCGCGTGGTGTCGGCCCGGCAATGCTGGCGCCGCTGCTGGCTTTCGCGACCGCCAACGGCCAATCTGTCGGCGCCTCCGAAGTTGTGCAGCCGGTTGCCGGGAACCTCGTGATGTTCCCGTCATGGCTCAGCCATGGCGTGCGTCCCTATGCCGGGTCCGATGTGCGCATCTCCATTGCGCTGAACCTCACCCCGGTCTGAGCGATGGCATCACGCGGGCTCTTTTTGATGCTGAACAGCACGTTCCGGAATGATCACCCCGGGCAGCTTGCTTCGTGTCCAGATATGTACCGCGTGCGTCAGGTCCGGCGGCGCGTCGAGCGAGCCGCCCTTGACGGACACGATCGGATCGTCGGGGGGGCCTTTATGCCAGACTCGGCTCCCGCACACCGGACAGAAGTGGCAATGCGTGATCGACTGGCTGTCCGTCGGACGGCTCCAGCTCTGCGTATCGCCCGTCACGTGGAACGCGCCCCGCACGACGTAGACCGAGATCCCGAAGGCCGACGCCGACTGCGCACGACACTCCGTGCAGTGGCAGACGAATACGTCCTCCGGGGGCGCCGTGATCCGGTACCGGACCTCGCCGCACTGGCAGCCGCCCGTCAGGGGCACATCCCATGTCATCTTCATCCCTCCGCCTCAGCTGATCCGAGAGAACCTGACCAATGAGCGATCCACAAGACCCCTGGATGTCCTTCCCGGAAGGCTGGAACGTCGAACAACTTCATCAGTGGTATGGACAGACGATCCGTGAGGATCGGGTGCTCTATGACAGTGAAACAGACCACCAGCGTCTGAAAGTGATCGAGAACGAACGGTTTGGCCGAGTCCTGACGCTCGACGGGATCGTTCAGACGACCGAAGGCGACGAGTTCATCTACCACGAGATGCTGACCCATGTGCCGGTGCTCGCCCATGGCGCGGCGGAGCGCGTCCTGATCATCGGCGGCGGGGATGGCGGCATGGCGCGCGAAGTGCTGCGCCACGCCTCGGTCAAGCATCTGACGCAGGTCGAGATCGACGAAGGCGTGATCGACTTCTCGAAACAGTACCTGCCCAGCCTGTCGGCAGGTGCTTACGATGACCCTCGCATCACAATTGTCATCGCCGACGGTGCCGCCTTCATGGCCGAAAGCACGGAGACGTTCGACGTCATCATCATCGATTCAACCGATCCAATCGGCCCGGGCGCGGTGCTGTTCACACGCGAGTTCTATACGCACGCTAAGGCGCGCCTGTCTCACGGTGGCATTCTGGTGACCCAGAACGGCGTGCCCTTCATGCAGGGCGATGAACTAAACGGAACGGTCACGATCTTCCGCGATCTCTTCAGGGATGCGGGATGCTATCTGGCGACGATCCCAAGCTACGCCGGCGGTCCCATGGCCTTTGGCTGGGGCACGGACGGGGCGGCACGGGACGTTACGGTCGAAACCCTGTCCGAACGGTTCGACGCCGCTGGGCTGTCCCCAAAGTACTACAACCCCGAGGTTCACAAGGCCGCGTTCGCCCTCCCGAACTATGTGCGTGAGATCATCGGGTAGGTCCGACGGATCGCTCAGGCGTCGCGCCGCGCCGCCTCCCAGGCCATCATCGCACGTTTGATGGGCAGGCCCCAGTGGTACCCTCCCAACCCACCGTCCCGCCGCATTGCCCGGTGACAGGGGATCAGGAACGAGATCGGGTTGCGCCCAACCGCCGTCCCGACGGCACGCACCGCACGGGGGTTCCCAATGGCCTTCGCGATCTCGGAATAGGTGGTCACGTGGCCCGAAGGGATTGCCATCAGCGCCTCCCAGACCTTGATCTGGAACGGCGCACCCAGCGGGGCCAACGCGACCTCGCCAGCACCTTCGAACGCGGCTTCGACCCATGGGCGCAGGGTCTCCGGCTCGTCCACGTACGCCGCATCTGGCCAACGGCTCGTCATATCGTCCCAGGCGTGTTCACGGCCTGTCTCCGCCACAAAAGCCAGACCACAGAGGCCCCGCTCGGTCCCCATGGCCAGCACCTCCCCAAACGGTGACGGGAACCATCCGTGGTGGATCCGCAAACCCGCACCCTTGCGCGAGTACTCGCCGGGGGTCATCGCCTCCCACCGGATGAAGAGATCATGCAGACGCCCGGGCGACGAAAGCCCCGTCTCGTAGGTCGCATCCAGCACGGTGAATTGCTCGGACAACAGCGATTTCGCGTGATCCAGCGTCAGGTACTGCAGGTACCTCTTGGGTGAGACGCCGACCCATTGGCTGAACACCCGCTGAAAATGCGCTGGGCTGAGGCCAATGGCGTCGGCGACCTCTTCCAGCGTCGGCTGCTCGCCGGCCCGCGCTTCGATGTGGCGCAGGGCGGCAGCCATCAGATCATACTGAAATCGGTCGTGATCGGCGGCGATGTTCATGGCGTCCTCCTGATGTTGACGCCAACCTAAGTGGTGGGCCGCCCCCAGCCCACCCGGATCTTGCGCTACTCTGCAGCCAGTTCCGACCCGATGGGCGCCGACAGATGGTCGAGCGTGACATGACATTCGATGACGTGGTCGTGGCCGTGCGGATCTGGGCGGGCAGGCGGGTCGATCTTGTCGCACGTACCCGGGATGGCCAGCGGACAGCGGTCGAAGAACGGGCATCCGACATCCACGATCTTCACGCCGCGCGAAATGCCGGCCATCGCCTCGCGTGTCTGCATCGTATCCTCGAGCCAGCCAACCCGCATCTCCGGCACCGAGGAGATCAGGAGCCGCGTGTAGGGGTGGAACGGCGGGCTGAGCACCTGATCCACAGGACCTTTCTCCACCACGCGCCCGGCGTAGAGCACCACAATCTCGTCCGCAAACGAGGACACGGTGGAGAGATCATGGCTGATGAAGACGAAGGAGACGCCGGTATCCGCCCGCAGTTTCTCGAGCAGCTTGATGACGTTCTGCCCAACGATGGAGTCGAGCGCAGACGTCACCTCATCGCAGAGCAGCACTTCAGGGTTCGCGGCCAACCCGCGTGCAAGGTTGACGCGCTGCTTCTGTCCACCGGACATCTCGGCGGGGACACGTCCCTCGAACTCCAGCGGCAGTTCCACCATCTGGAGGATTTCCAGCACACGCTCGCGGCGTTTGCGTCCGGTAAGGCCGTGGTAGAACGTGAGCGGGCGCCCGATGATCTCCCCGATGGTTTGACGCGGGTTGAGCGCCGTATCCGCCATCTGGAAGACGAACTGCACCAACTGCAGATCGCTCTTTGGTCGATCCCGAAGCGCGGGCTTCAGGGGCTTGCCGTCCAGCAGCACCTCGCCCTCGGCCGCGGGCAGAAGCCCCGCCATGACCCTGGCCAGGGTCGACTTCCCGCAACCGGATTCACCGATCACCCCGACAACATGACCCCGCTCGATCGCGACGTTCACATCCCGCAGCACCTTGATCGCAGGACCGCCGTCCGGAGCACGTCCATACCCAGCGGTCAGGTTCCTGACCTCAAGCGCGGGCGCCTCGCGTCGATACTCGCCCGTCGCACCCTCGCCCTGTCCGGCGGCAGGTGTCGGCCGCACGGCCGCCATTAGACGCCGGGTGTAGGAATGAGTGGGGTTGTTGATAATCTGGTCGGTCGGCCCCTGTTCCATGACCTCGCCGCCATAGAGGACGACAATATGGTCCGCGATCTGGGCCACAACCGCGAGATCGTGGGTGACATAGATCGCCGCCGAGCCTTCCTCTTCGATGACCTTCTTGAACGCCTTGAGCACTTCGATCTGCGTCGTCACGTCCAGCGCCGTCGTAGGTTCATCCAGCACCAGGAGACTGGGCTTCTCGACCAGCGCCATCGCGGCCATCAGGCGCTGGAGTTGTCCTCCCGACACCTGGTGCGGATAGCGTCCGCCGATCCGGTCGGGATCCGGCAGTTCCAACGCTTGGTAGAGGTCTCGGGCACGGGCGTCGGCCTCGGCCTGCGTCATGTGGCCATGGATGACCGCGGATTCCGTGACCTGTTCGTTTATCTTGAGCGCAGGGTTGAACGTGGCTGCCGCGGACTGGGCGAGGTAGGCGACATGCTCGCCCCTCATCTCACGTTTCAGCTCATTGTCCATCGACACCATGTCATCGCCCTTAAGGAGCGCCTGTCCGCCCGAAAAGAAGAGCCCGGGTTTCGTGTACCCCAGCGAGGCCAGGGAAATCGTCGTCTTCCCCGAGCCGGACTCGCCGATGAGCGCCACGACCTGACCGGGCATGATATCGAAGCTCACGCCCTTCACGATGGGGATCGGCGGCTTGTCGATGGGCCGGGCTTCGATCTTCAGATCACGGCAGGAGAAAATGGGTTCTTGAGCCATGGTCACACCATCTTCTTCGCCAGCGAACCGCCAGCCTGAGCAGAGATATCGTCCACGATCAGGTTGATCGCGATCGTGAGCGAGGCAATCGCCAGCGCCGGGGCAACTGACGCCAGGGCACCGGCGTTGACCGTGCCTTCCCGCGGGAAGAAACCGTTACCCAGCCCCGACAGGTTTTCGCGCACCATGGATCCCCAGTCCGCCATGGGCGGTGGAACTCCGAGACCGAGAAAACTGAGCGACGAGACGAACAGGATGACGAAGACCAGCCTGAGCCCGAAGTCCGTCGCAAGCGGCATGGCAGCGTTTGGCAACACCTCACGCGTGATGATCCACCAAAGGCCCTCGCCACGGGCCCGCGCCGCCTCGACGTAGTCCTGAACCATGATGTCCTGGCCAAGCGCGCGGGCAATGCGGAAGACAGAGGCCGCGTAGACGAAACCTGCCAGCAGGATCAGCAGAATGATCTCGTCGGTTGGCGATCCGAAGTACCGCTGCCCCGAGAACGCGGCGATCACGATCAGACCCAGCATGATGTTCGGGAACGCGAGGATGGCATCGACGATACGACTGAGGATCATGTCCGTGTAGCGTCCCGCCACGGCGGCCGCGATTCCCAGTGTGATGCCCAGGAAATAGGCCACCAACGTTGCGGCAAACGAGATCCCGATGGTCGTCCGCGCGCCCCAGACAATTCGGCTCAGGACGTCGCGGCCCGTGTAATCCGTGCCGAGATAGGACGACACCTCGGCGTTTGGGACCATGAACGTGGGATCGTCGAAATACTCGCCCGTCGGGGTTTCTTCGATGTAGTCACGCTCGGACCACGGCGCCAACCATGTCCCGAAGATCGCCAGGAAGACCCAGAAGGCGACAATGCCGACCGAGATCTTGCCGACCCACGAAAGCCTCAGCTTCTTCTTGGGCGGCGCATCCGGCAGCTCGTCATAGACTGTCTTTTCGGGTTCGGCGGCTGTTCGGGTGGCATCGGTCATTTTGGGTGCCTCAGACGCGGATTGGACAGGATCGATGCGATGTCGGCGATGAGGATCAGAACCACGTAGGTCGTGCAGAAGATCATCCCACAGGCCTGGACCAACGGAATGTCACGGGTCTGCACACCGTCGACCATCAGCTTTGCAAGGCCGGGGTAGGAGAAGATCGTCTCGATCACCACCACGCCTGAGACGAGATAGGCGAGGTTCAGCGCGATGACGTTGACGATCGGACCGATCGCATTGAGGAGTGCGTGGCGAAGGATGATCCGGCGCCGGGGCACTCCCTTGAGGATCGCCATCTCGATGTAGGGCGAAGCCAGCACGTTCAGTATTCCGGCCCGCGTCATGCGGATCATCTGTGCCGAAACCACGATGACCAGTGTAACGATCGGTAGCGCCAGGACGTAGAGCGATTTCCATATGCTCTCGGTCCCCGAGAGGTAGCTTACCGCCGGGAAAACACCCATCTGCACTGCAAGAAAGAGGATCAGAAAGATCGCGACGAAGAAATCCGGAACCGCGATCAGGCCCAGTGTGCCTGACGTGATCACGCGGTCCAGCCACTGACCCGGCTTCATCGCCGCCAAGAGACCCAGCACCACCGAGAGTGGCACGGCAATCACCGTCACGATGCCCGCCATGAAGGCAGTGTTTCCAATCCGATTGGCGATCAGACTCTCGATCGTGGCGCCTCCGGCAGCGGAAATGCCGAGGTTGAAGGTCAGCAGGTTACCGATCCATTCGAGGTATTGCATATACCACGGCTTATCGAGCCCGAGTTCCCTCCGGAGCGCCGCCAACGTCTCGGGCGTCGCGTCCTGACCCAGCCGGATCGCAGCGGCATCGCCAGGCAGAACCTGTGTCAGCGCGAAGATCATGACCGACACCACCCAGATAAGGACGATCCCGATCCCGATCCGACGCAGGATCATCTGCATCATCATGAGCGTGCTATCTCCCCCGACAGCCTGAGTTGGTCACCACGGCACCCCCGCCCTGGCGAACGAGAAAGGGCCGGCACATGGCCGGCCCTTCGAGGCTCTTAGGTGTCCATCCAGACGTACTCTGGCCACTCCATGCCACCGAAGGAGGCCACCGGCACGCGTGGGAAGCCTTTCACGGAGGTCGCTTTCGCATCGATGTAGGCCCGGTGTGTGGCGATCAGGGTACCCGCATCATCGGCGACCATCTGCTGAAGCTCGCAGTTCATCTCGTAACGCTTGGCTGCATCCAGCTCCCCGCGCGCCTCGAGCAGCACCTTGTCGAACCGCTCGGACTTGAAAGCGGACTCGTTCCACGGCGCGTCCGACTTATAGGTCAGCGTCATCATGATGTTGGCCGATGGACGCATGTTCCACGAGCTTACGTGCATCGGCGTCTTCAGCCACACGGCACCCCAATAGCCATCGTTCGGGACCTTCTTGACGTTGAGGTTGAAGCCGATCTTCGAGCACTCGCGCTGGAGCAGCAGGCAGATGTCGGTCAGGCCGGGGCCAACCTCCGCCACCTGCAGTTCGGCGTCGGTGATACCGGTCTTGGCCAAAAGTGCCTTCGCCTTGTCCGGATCGTACTCGGACGCGGTAACTTCTTCGCAGAAGGCAGCGCCATACGCCGGGCCGATCGGATGATCGCGGCCAAGATCGCCGATACCCTTTTGGACGACCTGCAGAACGCGGTCGCGGCGTTGCAGGTGCTTCATCGCCTTGGCGAAGTTCGGATCACGGCCCGGACCCATGTCCGAACGCACGATGATGTCCATGTAAGCGCCGGAAGGAACGGCGAAGACCTCCACCCCGTCTGCACCCTCGACCTGTGGCACCGCCTTGGGATCGAGGTTGCCGATCATATGGACATCGCCCGAGATCAGCGCGTTGGTGCGCGCGACAGAATCGGTGATCGCGAAGACCTCGATCTCGTCGACGTAGGGGCCTGCTTCGTCGTTCCAGTAATCCTCGTTGCGAACGTGGACCGACCGGACGCCCGGGCTGAACTCCTTGAGGCGGAATGGCCCAGTGCCGACGGGGTTCGAGAAGTCGGTGGTACCGTCCTTGACGATTTTGAAATGGAAGGTACCCAGAACCACTGGAAGCTCGGCATTCGGGCCGCTCAGGATCGCCTTGATGGTTGAGCCATCGACCTTTTCCCAACGCTCGACGTCCCCGACAAGCACCTTGGCTTTCGAAGCAGATTCCGCCCCCATGTGACGGTTCATCGAATAGAGGACATCATCGGCGGTGAACGGTGTCCCGTCGTGCCACTTCACACCCGAGCGCAGCTTGAAGGTCCACTCGGTCGCGGCATCGTTCGCCTCGAAGCTCTCGGCAAGTTCCGGCGCAGCGGTCAGGTCTTCCTGCAAGCGCGTGAGGTTGTTGTAGTGAATCCGGCCACGTGCGTAGTCGATCGAGGCAGTGAAGAGTATCGGGTCCAGCGTATCGGCAGGGCCATGCTGGTCCCAGGCGAACCGAAGCTGGCCACCCATCTTCGGCGTTGCCGCCACCGCATCGGAGGCAGCCGCCACAATGGACCCGGCCATGGCGACAGTGGCGCCGGAGGCCATCAGCCAGCCCATTACCTCGCGGCGGGTTGCTCCCGAGCGAAGCGCAGCCTGGACAACGTCCTGGTCATGCTTGCTCAGCTCTCGGAAAGTCAGTCCGTTAGGACGCTCTAGGGTCATTATAGTTCCTCTCTGTCGTGATCTTTTATCGGTTGAGCAGGCACCTCATTGGAGGGTGCCCTTGACGGGGTGAGACTACGAGCGTTCAGGCCAGTGCCGACGCATCCGGGACCGAAGACAACGAATCCAGATCTCACCCATTCTCATACGTGATAGTTTTCAGAGCGGTTGGAGTTGATCAACAGCTAAAGTGAACAAGCTGTCGTTGAATGCAGCACGCGCGCAAGAATCCGTCGGTTCAAATCGTAAACGCGACCGGGCACACCACCGCTGGTTGATTGCTCGGACGCCAAACCATGCACAAAAATGCGCCAGTAACCTGGTCTGGACACTGGAGAAGCGCGATTCAGCCAAGCAGACGGGACGGCATGTATCGGATCGACATCCCTGCGGCGCTAGTCGAGACTGGAGGGATAGGTCAGACGAGACGGCTTTGCGTTACCGCGGCACGCACAAAGTCCCGGAACAACGGGTGCGGTGCACGGGGCTTCGATTTCAGCTCTGGATGGAATTGCACGCCAATGAACCAGGGATGCTCATCGAACTCCACGATCTCCGGCAGACGTCCGTCCGGGGACATTCCGGCGAACTTGAGCCCGGCATCCTCCAGCTTCTCGCGATACTCGATGTCCACCTCATAGCGATGACGGTGACGTTCCGAGATCGCGGTATCGCCGTAGATTTCCGCAACCTTGCTCTTGTCGGC